>JAYSYV010000465.1:0-1814 GCA_043727245.1 Chloroflexota bacterium
GGAGCCTATGTGTTAATCGGCCTGGGCTGCGAAACCAACCAGATTCGCGAGATGATTGCCGCCCACCGCTTTGACATCAAACAGGGTATGTCCAGCAGCGAAGGGGCCAACATGCCGCTATTTTTGACCATCCAGGAAACCGGCGGCATTCGCAAGACCGTGGAAGCGGCCCGCCAGATGATTGTAGAAGCCCTGCCCAAAGTGAACGAGGCCCGCCGGACCGAGCAATCGGTTGAGCATCTTATCCTGGCCTTGCAGTGTGGCGGCAGCGACGGCTGGAGCGGTATTACGGCTAACCCGGCCCTCGGTTTCGCGGTGGATGAACTGGTCCGCAACGGCGGTACGGCTGTTTTGAGCGAAACTCCCGAAATTTACGGGGCCGAACACATGCTGACTCGCCGGGCCGTGAGCGAAGGGGTAGGCCAAAAGCTGATTGACCGGATTAAATGGTGGGAACACTATACCGGCATCAACGGCCAGGATTTGGACAACAACCCCAGCCCCGGCAACAAACTGGGCGGCTTGACCACCATTTACGAAAAGTCGCTGGGCGCGATTGCCAAAGGCGGTCAGACCCCGGTCACGGCAGTCTACAAATATGCCGAGCCGATCACCGAAAAGGGGTTGGTTATTATGGATACGCCCGGTTACGACCCGGTATCGGCTACCGGTCAGGTCGCCGGGGGAGCTAATGTAATCGTCTTTACAACCGGGCGAGGTTCGGTCTTCGGCTTCAAGCCGACCCCCTCAATCAAAGTCGCCACCAATACGACCATGTACGACCAGATGACCGAGGATATGGATGTGAACGCTGGGACGATTTTGACCGGTACGCCCTTGCCGGAAGTCGGTCGCGAAATCTTCGAGCTGGTCATCCGGGTTGCGTCGGGCGAACCGAGTAAAAGCGAGGCCCAGGATGTCGGGGAAGAAGAATTTAATCCCTGGATTCTAGGCGCGATGCTTTAAGACGGTTCAGAGGCCAACCTCAAGATTCCAGACTCAAGATTCCAGACTCAAGTTCCAGGTATCAAAGGAGATTACGATGGATTTTGGCTATTCAGATAAGGTGAACGCCCTGCGGGAAAAGTTAACGGACTTTATGGACCGTTACATCTATCCCAATGAAGTAACTTACAAGGAGCAAATCGAGGCTTCCGGCGACCGGCATCATCACACCGAAATTATAGATGAGCTAAAAGAGAAAGCCAGGGAAGCCGGGCTGTGGAACCTTTTTCTGCCCGATAATACTTACGGGGCCGGTCTGACCAACCTGGAATACGCTCCGCTGGCCGAGATTATGGGCCGCAACCTGTGGGCTTCCGAAGTCTTTAACTGCGCCGCCCCCGACACCGGCAATATGGAAATCCTGGCCCAATTCGGTACGCCTGAACAAAAGAAAGAGTGGCTTGAACCGCTCTTGAGAGGGGAAATCCGCTCGGCTTTCGCCATGACCGAGCCGGATGTCGCCAGTTCAGACGCGACTAATATCCAGATGTCCATCCGGCGGGAAGGTGATGAATATGTCATAAATGGCCGGAAGTGGTTTATCTCCGGGGCCGCCCGCGCTCGCTGCAAGATTACGATTACAATGGGCAAGACCGACTCGACTAACCCCGACTCGCATCGCCAGCAAAGTATGGTGCTGGTTCCGCTCAATACGCCCGGCCTGACCGTCAAACGAGCCATCCCGGTATTTGGCAACCCCGGCAACGAGGGCCATTGTGAGCTAATTTATGAAAATGTGCGCGTCCCGGTCAGCAATATCCTGGGCGAAGAAGGCGGTGGTTTCGCGATAGCCCAGGCCCGATTGGGAC
>JAYSYV010000466.1:0-1813 GCA_043727245.1 Chloroflexota bacterium
CGCAAAACTCATGCTTTCCTCCCAAAGACCAGTGGCAGACGAGAGAGTTCAGCCTCCCAGGTGGCAGGTGAACCAAATCGGCAGACGGACAGACCATAATCATATTGCAGTGTTTCACTAAGATTGGCATCACGAGCCTTGCGCTGACTTTCATCACCATCTATATATATAAGAAGCTGCTGTTCCTCATAAAAGAAATCCGGCCGGGCAGGGCATTTATTGAACTCAGGGTAAGCCTGGGTGGGCAAATACAAATTAAGTTCTTTTAACCATTTCAGCCACTGCTTTTCGAGGCCTGACCTGGCCTGCTGAAGCAAGTCACTAAGGCGATTGTCACGGTTTGGTATTACCGGGGCGATAGTGGCGCGAGCCCCAGCCAGATCTACTAGAATATCGCGGATGAGCTGACGGTCCAGTAATTTATGTTCACTCTGATTACCGTAACTCATCAAACAATCGTAACAGGCCGCCTCACAATCTTCTCTTGCCCGCAGCGCCCGCCTGAGATCCTCACCGGTCGAGCTAAAGTGACAGATTTCCAATGCCCGGCGGGCTACCCTGGCAATCGCCTCGGCGTCATCGAGTAAACGCCGTAGAACACCCGCTCCGCCCTCAGCCGACTCGTAAAATAATAACAATCGCCGGTTAGAAGCGTCTGGTAATGGTTCGACGGCCAGCTCACCATCTTCGAGCTGATATTCTATTTGCATGGCCTGTTTTAAGGCCGCCTGCAAAGATGCCATCGGACCTGCCTCAAGCTCGGGAACTGGCTCAAAGAGCAGGCAATTGCGGTGGTCTTCGACATAAGGAATGACCCGGATGTTGGCCGGACCGGTAACTTCATTTTGATCCTGGTCGCGGGAGTCCTGCTGGTTATTGGCCCAGTAGCCGGTTTCGGAATTAAGTAAAAATCCTTGCTCAGCCTTATTGGAACGCTTAGCCCATCCCAGATTCATTCGCCAGATGGTAGCGCGTGGTCCGTAAGTTAGCCGGCCCAGGTTCCGGCCATTTTGCTCTATAACCCCGGTCCAGGCTTCAATCTGCCCGGCTTCCTCGGCAAACCGAACCCCGGTCATAACTTCATACCCGTAGCGCATGCGCTCTTCTTCATCAGAATTTATGCGGTCCTGCCGTTTGGTGGCAACGTTTTGCATCCGGAAGAGCGAATCAAGCGGCCTTAGTTTATCGGACTGGCAGCGCTGGCACAGATCAACATTGAGTTCCGCCGGATGATAATAACCGCAGTCCTGACAGAGCAGGGCCTGACTGATTGCGTGGCCTTTTTCGTTGGCTCCCATAATTACTTTGGTAATACGGTAGCGCGATCCTTCATGATAAATGATGGCCCGCGGCCCGAACTCGGAAATAGCCAGGAACCGTGGCCTGGACAGAAAACTTTCATCACTTTTAGAGGTTCGGCCCGGAATAAAAGCTGAAAGAGGCAGGCGCGGAAAGTTGTAGCCAGGCAAAAAGCCTTCACTGGCGAAGTACCGGTAGCTGTAGAAATCCGATTGGGCCACGGAGGTTTCTTCCGAAAGTAACAGTTCAAGCTGGGCTTCAGCTTCCCGCCTCAGCCGCTTGGCTTCTTCCTTGGACCGGAAGTCGCGGGAGGCGTCCAGGATGATTTTATTCTGGCGGTTTTGTTGAGTCTGTGCAGTACGGTACAGGCTACGCCAGCGCTCGCAGGCTTCATCAAACTTGCGCGGGATTTCATCCAATACCCGGTCAACCCAATCCTGGCTGTACCAGCGTGAAGCCATTAAATCCGGCACAATATCAGCCAACATTCTCCGAGCCCGGTCGCTGGTCCTCA
>JAYSYV010000467.1:0-1811 GCA_043727245.1 Chloroflexota bacterium
TTGAGAATTCGGCAACAGTGTCCATAGCTACTCATGGGCAAGGTTTGGCGTATTAGATCAAGTTACGTGAAGTTCTGGAATGTAATGTTTAACGTAATCTTTGTAATGTATAGTACAACTATAAGTGGTAATAGTGCTAAATAAATTCGTTTTACTCTAAAACAATTTCTTTGCCTGTTACCATCCAGAAAAAGGCAAACCAATCGCGAGGTTGGGACGCAAAGCTACGGAACTCTCTGAGTGAGCCGGGCTACCTGGGAGGGTTTAAAAGGAATAATTCCGCCTCCCATTAACGACATTTATGTTTAATGATGGAGGTTTCTAAGTGAATTCCAGAACCCATTCCTGGCCCTCCCGCTATTTTCTTTTCCTTTTTGCAATTGTGGCAGTTCTCCTTTTTACCACTCTTTTTCCCAGTTTAACTTCTGCTAAAGCCAGCACCCAACTTTATACCTGGCAGACCAGTGCCCGTACCCTGGTTACGTCAGCCAAGGTTACATCTACTATATCTCTTGAAGGAACTTTTGGAGTAGCGACAACAGGTAGTTATATCCTTGACATGGAGTTGACCGACAGCAAAGGCAAAACTGTAGGACAGTATTTTCAAACTCGGTTGGTAACAGCCGGTTTAAACCAAAAAGTAACCTGGAGCTGGCTTGCTACCTCCACCGGTAACCTAAGATTAAAAATGGGTATTTTCAATACCTCCTGGCAGATGAAAGCCTGGAATGATAATGCCTTAACCTTCACGATAAGCAATATATCTAACTCCATACCTACAGCTACTCCTAGCCCTTCACCTACAGCTACTCCTAGCCCTACTAATACGGGTTATATGCGGGGAGTAAATCTGGCCGGGGCTGAATTTGGAGCGGATAAAATACCGGGTGTTTATGGTGTTGACTATACCTACCCTACCGAGGCAAACCTGGATTACTATAATAGTAAAGGTTTGAAGCTGATTCGCCTGCCCTTTCTGTGGGAGCGTCTGCAACCTACCTTAAATGGTGTCCTAAACTCAGTAGAACTGCAACGGATTGATACCCTCGTTGCAGCGGCCAAGGCCCGCGGAATGCAGATAATACTTGATCCGCATAACTATGACCGCTACCGCTTGAACGGTACTCTTTACCTGATAGGTTCCAACGAGGTTCCCAACAGCGCTTTCAATGATTTCTGGACCAAGCTTGCCGCTCATTACAAAACCGAAACCACTATTTATGCCTACAGCCTGATGAATGAGCCACACGACACCAATGGAACCTGGCCGGTAACTGCCCAGGCTGGGCTTGATGGTATTCGCAGTGCCGACACTACTCACCTGGTACTGGTTCCTGGCGATGGCTGGAGCGGAGCCTGGAGTTGGAGTCAGAATAACCCTAACCTTTTACTCAAAGACCAGTCCAATAATTTGATGTACGAGGCCCACCAGTACTTCGACCGAGATGGTTCCGGTACCTACAACGAATCATACGATGCCAGCGGTGCTTATCCGATGATTGGAGCTGACCGAGTTCAAGTCTTTAGCGACTGGTTAAATACCAAAGGAGTACGGGGCAGCATAACAGAATACGGTGTGCCGAACAATGATCCGCGCTGGCAGGTAGTTCTGGATAACTTCCTGTCCAAGCTGGATGCTGCTGGAATTGGTGGGACTTACTGGGCCGGTGGCCCATGGTGGGGTACGTATTCCCTTTCGTCTGAACCAAGCAACGGCCAGGACAAACCGGTAATCGCAGTCCTGATTAAGCATTTGTCCAAATAGACTAAATTACAAAGAACAACAGCCCTTATCATTCTTTACATGAAGA
>JAYSYV010000468.1:0-1809 GCA_043727245.1 Chloroflexota bacterium
GCGCTTCCAAGAGCGTGACAGTTTATACAACCTTTGAGCTGAATTAACTGTTTAAGGCCGTTAAGCTTTTCGCCCGGCCTGGTCAGGTTAGGATTCCCCAGTATCACGCGCAACTTTTCGGCGTTTTGCGTGGCTTCCTGGTAGGCCGGGCCTTTGGAATCATCTTCCTTCTTGGCATCAGCGGCCAGGGCTTTCTTCTGGTCAGCTGAAGGGGCAGTTCCGCCGTACTTATCCAGGGTTTTTGCCATCAATACTTCCAGGGAAGTCGAAGGGTATTGCTTCTTCTGGGCGCTATTAGGCGGAATACTGGCTACGAAATTTGGAGTAGCGGTGTAGTGTACAGGCACGTCCCAATCGTCCTGCGTAATGAAGACAATAACTTTTTGTATTTCTTCTTCATTAAGAGGACCGCCATAGTCTTTGGACCAGGCAGGCATGATTATAGCGGGTTGAGGGCTGTACTGGCCGCGATTCACCACGTTGCGAATAAAATTAAAGACTGCATTCTGATCATAATTTTTATCTCCGGCGTGCCACTCAGACCGGTTCAAGGCTGGCCCAATCGCGCCCTCGCCCTGTGGGCCGTGACATTGGGAGCAGTTTGCGGCGAAAAGTTGTGCGCCAACGTGCGTTTCTTCCTGGGTGCTGGTCAGAATATTATAATCCGCCCGCTGGCCCTCAAACAAAACATACACTAGCATACCTAACACTACAAAGAGTACAAAAGCGACGCTCAGTACCATTCGGGTAGACATTGGTTTTCCTTCTGCTCAAGTGATTTACACACAGAGGTAAGCTGGGACCGCTTTCGAGTAACCAGTTTTCTAAACAACCTTTACCTGATCAGTCGGTTTTGCTTCTTCACGCTTGGTTATTTTGCCGGTGTTAACTGAAATCTGGTTCCCCGAAAGGACCACTTGCATAGTATCCAGCGGCCTGGGGGCCGGACCGGCAAAGTTCTGCCCGGTAATAATATACTGCGAACCGTGGCAGGGACACCGGAAGATACCTTTATAAGTTTTCCCACTATAAGTTCCGTCTTCGGCATCGCGCCAGGGAACCGTACAGCCCAAATGGACGCACTTCCAATAGAGTGCCAGCAGTCCGCCGCCCTGTTCCGGCAGCGTATGGACCAGATAAAACCGGCCTTCCGGGACGCGTGTCACCGTACCCGGAGGAAAGTCCGCAAGGTTGCCTACCTTAATAGTCGAGCCGAAACTACCAACCTTCTTCGGCCAGAACATCACTACAAAGGTTCCGACTGCACCCAGGGTAAATACGCCCATCGTGTTGAGAAAGACATTTCGCATGAACTTTCGGCGGCTTACCAGACCCTGTTCCGCCGTAGATATTTCGTCCTGGGGTTCGTGGACCGGTCCATGTCCCGGTTCGGAACTGGGAACTACGACCGGTTTACCATCTTTGTAAATAATCGCCATTGCTATTGCTCCTGACCACCCGGCCTCCCTTCCACCGGACGGTAATCCATAATATTAGACTTGCGGTTAGTTCTAAAGTAAGCAGCAGTCTCGGATTACAAAGGCCGCTTAAAGGCCCACCATAGCCAGTCGAATTCCTGTCCATAACCGCGTAAGGCCGTCCCGACTACTGTCGTAATCGCAAAAGCCACTACAAACCCGGTGAAAAGAGCCTGGAAGACATCCCGCCGGTCGGCGTTGAAACGTTTTTTGACCAGAAAAACCAACAAGCCCGTCAAAATAACGATTACGCTAATTGGGATAATCCAGTTAGACATGATAATATCGACTGGAGTAATTGAAACATTGAGCATACCTGCCGGAGTAGGCT
>JAYSYV010000469.1:0-1808 GCA_043727245.1 Chloroflexota bacterium
GCTCCCGGATGAGTGCGGTGTCCGCTGCCGGTTGCAACTGGTTCGGTCCACCAGTCCAGGAAGAAGCCGGTCAACAGGGCAGCCACCAGGCCAACTACCCCAATGAGAGTGCTGCGTTTGGCGAAATAGGCTGCTCGCTGTTCGAGCGGAACTACCGTAGTAGCCCAGCTAAGCCAGGATGTGCCGCCGATAGCAGTTAAGCCCGAAAAAACGGTAATCAATATAAGGCACATGATTAACCACATCCAGGCCAGGTCCGGTACAAGCCAGGCTCCCAGGCTCAGGGCCACCATGGGAATTAACAGAAGGCGGGCCGTTCCCAGGGTCTTGACACTAACCGCCTTCCGTCCACCCCAGGCGTTGACCAGTTGAGGGGTCCACAATTGCAGGATGGCGGCCAGCAAAGGTAGGGCTGTGAGAAGGCCAATAATAAAAACATCCGCTCCCATATAGAGGGCGAAAGCGGTCAGCACAATTCCACCCGGTACGGTCGCATTATTCATGATAGCCCAGAAAAGACCTTCCTGGATCATGCGCTTCTGGCCTTCTTGTCTTTCGGCGTGACTTAATTCAGGGGAGGGGGGCGAAACTTCAAAAGTAAGTGACTCAGGTTGTCCAGGACGTTCGTTTCTGCGTCCGGCTTTTTTTTCTTTCTCAACAAAAATCGGCATTAGAATCCTACTACTCATCTAAATCTGGAAATATAACGATTTCGTAGGCATCACCGCCTGTAATAGCTTCACTCTCATAATAAAAATTCCACCTGAAATTTTATTCAACAGGAGGCTATATTAATATAACGCCCAACCTCTATAAAGGTTACGCTTTTCACAAACTCATTTTAAGGCAATATTTAACGTCTTTCAACTGGCTAAATCGCGGCCCTGATTTGACTCTCACTTGAATAATGTTACCCTTAACGAGGTTAAGTAAGTTCAAATATTAAGAAAGAGAAAAGTGTGTTGGGCGGAGCCGTATTCTCGGATATAGAGGGAACGCTGGTAAGTGGCAGTACACCCCGCTACTTTATAAAAGTAGCCCTTGGCCTGGGGATAATCAATTCGCGGCAGGTTTTACAGGCGGGCCTGTTATCTATGTTGGCTAAACCTTTGCCAAAGCGCCCTCAATCTTACCTGCAATTCTTAGCTTTGCGCCGGTTGATGAAAGGCCGCAGCCTGGCCGAACTGGAACGGGTGGTGGAAGAAACCATACCCCAACTGTTAAAAGGTCTGAAACCGGCCACCCTGGCCCGGTTGCGCCAGTACCAGTCCGAAGGCAAACCGGTATTCCTGGTAAGCGCGGCCCTCCATAACGCTGTAACCCGGCTGGCCCAGGAATTTGAAGGGTCGGGCGAAGGTACGAAATTGGAAATTGTGGATGGCACTTGCACCGGGCGACCGGGGAGTCTGCCCTGCCAGGGTGAAGAAAAAGCGCGCCGGGTTAAAACCCTGGCCCGTGAGAACGGCCTTGACCTGGCCCAATCGGTCGGCTTTGGAGATACGCTCTCCGATATTGCTTTTCTTTCTTTGCTGGGCCGAGCCATCGTAGTGGACCCGACCCCGGCCATGCAAGCCGAGGCCCAGCGGCGGGGCTGGGAAATCCTGGTCAATACGCCTTAATATTCCTTAAATAGGCTGCCCTGCTGCAACCGGGGGCCGGAGAACCCATGTCTAGTTCACACGTTACCGAAGTAGCTGAGAATATCTTCTGCATCCGCTTACCCATGCCCTTTGGCCTGGACCATATCAACGTTTACCTGCTTGAAGAGGCCGACCAACTGGCCCTGGTAGATTGCGGCCTGAACCTGC
>JAYSYV010000470.1:0-5715 GCA_043727245.1 Chloroflexota bacterium
CTTACGCACTCGCTGTCTGGCCCCTAATTCGGCCGGGTTGTTGTGGAGGGCTATCTCAGGATGAGCTAACACGGCTAAAAGCTCTTTCTTCTTGGCGAGAGTGACCCTTTTACGCTCGTCCAACTGCTCGTAACCGCTACTAACTGCGAAAATACGCTCGAACTTTTTAGAGAGCCGCCCCGCTTCCGCTTCGCCTGGGGCCAGCCGGTAAGCTAACAACTCGCGGTAATAATCCCAGAGTTGGTTCATAAACTCACTATAGCGCCGTTTGGCATAGCCGGTGTGAGGCAACAGTTTCTTGTAATGCCTGGCTTCATGCAACCAGCATAGAGCCAGTTCAGTGGTTAAGCCGTTAAACACAGGGGCATCGTCGCAGACTAAAAGTTGCACTACGGGGTAGTCCAGCCGGGCCTGGTAACTACTGAGTGCCAACACATCTTTGATTAGCTTGGTCGGGTGCGGCTTTAATTTGGGCAGGTGCTTTGCCAGCAGTTGGTTGAGCCCCAATCCTGCCCCTCAGGTAGCTCTTCTAACTTCTTACGCCATTTGGCGGCTACCCCGGCTTCTTCATAATAGAGTAAGGGCACGCGGGTCAAGCCGAAACAAAGGAGCTACTCCGTCCACGCTTAGCAAGACTTTGAGTAGGCTCAACCGATCTTTAGAAGGCAGGGTGGTATAGGCGGTATAGAGCGGATTGCACAGGATATGGCAATGTTGGGGCTGGCCGAACAATGTGGTGGCAGTACTGTCCAGATGTTGCCAGGGACTGGAAGCGATACCGGCCTTAACTACTTCAGCTTTTTCGGCGTGGAATAGCTCCTGATCTTTGATCAGCCAATCACTAAGCTGCTGACTTCGAAGCCGACCGTGTGCAGGAATTCGAGAAGTTTAGGTTCACTCATGCCACCGGCAAAGTAAAGGTTGAGGACCCAGGCTTTGACACCAGGCCCAAATTGACCTACATAGCCCTGGGGCAAAGCGGCGGTAAAGGAAAGTCGTTGAGAAGGCGAGTAAAACTTCTCTTTACGAAAGAGTATGGTCTCGGTTTGGAACAACACATCCTGGACGATGACTTCTTCGTGACCTTTGAACACCGCATCCTGGGGCAGACTTTGGCGGTCTACTGGCAGGATTTCAGTCCGGTCAATGGTAAGTCGGGCGTTTTTAGGTTCTCTCTTAGGTGGTCGAGTGTAGCCAGGGGCAACCTCACTCCGCTCCTTCTCGGAAGAAATAGGAGCAGGGTTTTTAGCTGGTTTGAAGGGAGGGCGACCCTGACCGCCTTTAAGGCGCGTAATTTCGTCTTTAAGGCGCTGGTTTTCCTCTTTAAGCAGGGTATTGTCAGACAGGGCTTTCTCAAGCACATTGATCAAAGCCACAAACTGCTGGCGGAGGAGCGCGTCATCTATTTGAGAGGGGTCTAGTTCATCTAACATTCAAGCATTATATATGATGATTCTATTCCGGCATAGCCCCGACTTTTTGAGAGGATACGCAAAAACTATACCATTAGAAGCTAAATTAGAAGCTAAATCGCTGTGTCCTTTGTCATATTGGCTAAATATCATTAAAGGAAAACGTTTAACGAATATTTTACACAATTCTATTGATTTTGAACGGACTATTTGTTACAATTAACACAACCGACGTGTCAGTCGGTTTTAGGGAGATAAAGAGTTTGGAAAGACAGCCTAAAAGCCAGGCCCGGTTCAGCCGCATCCTCGACGCGGCTACCACGGTATTTTCCCAGAAGGGTTATCGTGATTCGGCGGTAGACGATATAGCCCTCGAATCACAGACCTCAAAAGGGGGGATTTATTTTTACTTTCCCAACAAACAGGCTATTTTCCTGGTTTTGCTCGAAAGAATGGCCGGGCTGCTGCGTTCGCGGGCTGAAAATGCTATGGCCCAGGAGCCGGACATGCTCAAAAAAGGCGATGTCGCCCTCCAGACAATGCTCCAGACTTTCGCTTCCCATCGCACTTTAACCCGGCTTTTCCTGGTAGAAGCCCTGGGGGCCGGTCGCGAATTTAACGACCGGATGATGGAAATTCATGCTTCTTTTTCCCAGCTAATCAAAAATTATTTGGAGCAAGCCGTACAAAGTCAGACGATTGCGCCCATTAATACCGATATAGCCAGCGTGGCCTGGTTTGGTGCGGTAAACGAGGTAGTGACTCGCTGGGTGCTTACAGGCCAACCGGAGCAGCTTGAAGAAGCTTACCCGGCCCTGCGCGAACTCTTACGCCGGAGTATAGGGCTAACTGAAAAGTGAATGGCAAACAGGTGAGAAGGATAGCACTTATGGCAATTTCAACCAATAATTTGAGCGGCTTAACCAACTTGACCGGCTGGCTTGAAAAAGGGGTGAGGGAAGCCCACCGCCAGGGCCGGGGTTTGCTGGTAAGTTATAGCAAGCCGGTGGCTCCGGTTGCGACGCTTCAGTTTTTTGAAAAGGCCCGCCAGTTAGACCTGGCCGCCTCTTTCTGGGAGAGAGCCGAAGATAAGTTCAGCCTGGCCGGGGCCGGGGCGGCTTTCACTCTCCACGCCAACGACCCCGAACGCTTTGAGGAAGTCGAAAAACAGTGGCAGGATTTCGTGGCGAACGCTTTAATCGAGCGCGAAGAAGCCCCGGCTGACCTGTGGGGCATCGGGCCGGCCCTCTTTGGCGGCTTTTCTTTCGAGGACGAGCCGGGATTTATCCCCCAATGGCAAAACTTCCCGGCGGCTCTGTTGCGGTTGCCCCAGGTCCAACTGGCTGCTCGCTCGGACGGCTGCTATCTGACCTTAAACGCCCTGATAGACGAATTTACCAACCCGGCTATTGAGGCCGAACACCTGCTTAAATTGAGCGCATTTCTGACCGAACCTTTCCCCAACGACCTTTTCCCCAGTTCTAGCGAAACTAAAAACGCCCTCAAAGGCGAACTGGAAGATGTTAAACCGGCTGCCGAGTGGAAAAAACTGGTCAGCCGGGCGGTCCAGGAGATTAAACAGGGCGCTTTTGAAAAAGTAGTGCTGGCCCGCGAAGTACGCCTGGCCGCCGAAGCACCTTTCAACGTTTCGCTGGCCCTGGAACGGCTGCGCCGGACTTACCCGGCAGCGACCATCTTCGCCATCGCCGATGGGCCAAAATGCTTCCTGGGAGCCACCCCGGAAAGATTAGTGCGCCTGTGCGAGGGTGAAGTCCGCACCATTGCCCTGGCCGGAACCTCTCCCAGGGGGCGGACAGAGGAAGAAGACGAACAGCTAGGCCGGGAATTACTCGGAAGCACCAAGAACCGCCACGAACATGACGTGGTGGTCCAGATGTTGCGGTCGGCTCTGTCCGAAGTATGCAGCCACATCTGGGTAGATAATGAACCGCACCTGCTTAAACTTCCCAATGTGCAGCATCTCTATACGCCGGTTCTGGGCCGCTTGACCGACCAGGGACCGGCCAGCGTTTTGCGCCTGCTGAAAGCCTTGCACCCGACTCCGGCCCTGGGAGGCTTTCCGCGCCAGTCGGCTCTGAAGTGGCTGCACGACAATGAAGGACTGGAACGCGGTTGGTATGCTTCCCCGGTCGGCTGGGTGGATGCGCGAGGCGAAGGCGAGTTTGTGGTCGCCATCCGGTCGGCCCTGGTAGACGGGGCAGACGCTCGCCTGTTCGCCGGGTGCGGCATTATGGAAGACTCGGACCCGGACTCGGAATATAGCGAGTCCTGCCTGAAACTAAAGCCCATGATAAACGCATTGGGATAAGAAATAATCGTTCAACGTTTTACGAAAAGGTGTTAGATGGCTAACGAAACCTGGCTTAAAATAGAAAACCCGACCTTTGCTTTTGTAGCGGCATTCGTTGATGAACTGGCCCGCTCCGGTGTCAGGGACGTGGTGGTGTGTCCCGGTTCGCGCTCGACACCGCTGGCCTACGGCTTCGCTGGAAATTCGGCCCTCAAAGTCTGGATGGAATATGACGAGCGTTCAGCCGGATTTTTTGCCCTGGGCCTGGCGAAAGCTACCGGGCGGGCGGTTGGACTGGTCTGCACTTCCGGGACGGCGGCGGCTAACTTTATGCCTGCCGTGGTCGAGGCAGCGATGGGCCGTGTACCTATGGTGGTCATTACCGCCGACCGTCCCGCCGAACTGCGCGATAACGGCGCTCCCCAGGCGATAGACCAGCTTCGATTATATGGGGTCTATGCCAAGTGGTTTGCCGAGATGCCTTTGCCGGAAGCCACGAACGAAATGCTGCGTTTCGCCCGGACCCAGGCTGGCCGAGCAGTCGGGATTGCCCAGGCCCAACCAGCCGGGCCGGTCCACCTGAACCAGCCTTTCCGCGAACCGCTCACCCCGTCGCCCATTTCGGGCCAACCGCTGCCGCCGGAAAGCCAGCGCGACCCGGTAGCCTGGCAGGGCCGCGCCAACGGCCAGCCTTATGTCGAACTCAAACAGGCTCCACGCCGGGTAAATCCGCAAGACATAACCGAGTTGGCCGAAACTTTGCAGGGTATCGAAAAGGGCTTGCTTATTTGCGGCCCCCAGGACGACCCCACCCTGGCCCCGGCTATTGCCGAACTGGCTCACAGGCTAGGTTTCCCGATACTGGCTGACCCACTCTCAGGATTACGGGCTGGCTCACACAACCGCGATTTGGTCATCTCGAACTACGATGCCTTCTTGCGTGATATCCGCTTTACCAGCGGTCAGGAATTTGAGCCGGAAGTAATCATCCGGTTCGGGGCTATGCCAACCGCGAAACCCCTTTTGCTTTTCCTGAAACGCTTCCCGAACTTGCCCCAATATTTAATAGATGGCGGGGACGGCTGGAACGAACCAACCCAACTGGCCCGGACGGTCATTCACGCCGACCCGGCCTGGTTCTGCCGTGACCTTGCGACCGCTTTGCCGGTTAAAGATACAGCGACAAACTGGTTGAAAGACTGGCAGCGATTCTCAAACACAACCGCCTATGTCCTGCAAAACGCTTTGGGTCGCCTGGAAGAACTTTTCGAGGGCCGGGTGCTGGCCTCAATGGCAAATCTTTTGCCGGATGGCGCGACCCTCTTTGTCGGCAACAGTATGCCGGTGCGCGATTTGGATAGCTTTTTCGGCGGCAGCCCTAAAAATATTCGCCTGCTGGCAAACCGGGGCGCTAATGGGATTGATGGCGTAATTTCGAGCGCACTTGGCGTAGCCGCCGCCGGCCAGGGGCCGCTGGTGCTGGTAATTGGCGACATTTCGACCTACCACGACCTGAACGGGCTGCTGGCGGCCAAACTGCATAAGCTCAACGCGACTATCGTAGTCCTGAATAATGACGGGGGCGGGATTTTCTCGTTTTTGCCCCAGGCCGGTTATCCCCACAACTTTGAGCAACTATTCGGTACACCTCACGGCCTCGATTTCGAGCCGGTGATGGGGATGTACGGGGCTAAATTCAGCCGGGTCCAGGATTGGCCCGCTTTCGAGAAGGCCATGCAAAACGCCTTAAAAGAAGATGGCCTCAAAGTCATTGAAGTCCCGACCCACCGCGACAGCAACGTGACCTTGCACCGCCAGATGTGGGCGGCGGTTTACGAAGGACTGGCCGCTACTAAAACCGAGGCTCTGACCCGGTGAGCCAGATAGCCGTGAACGGGGTCCAGTACCACGTAGAGGAGGCCGGAGAAGGCCCAGCCCTGGTATTGCTGCACGGCTTTACCGGCAGTGGGGAAAATTGGAACCACCTACTAC
>JAYSYV010000471.1:0-1806 GCA_043727245.1 Chloroflexota bacterium
GACCCGATTACCCTGCGCCCGAATAGCCGCCTGCAAGAAGCGTTAAGCCTGATGGAGAAATATCATATTAGCGGTATTCCGATTACGGAAGATGGTCAACCTGGCGGCAGGCTGGTCGGTATCCTGACTAACCGCGATATTCGCTTTGAGGATGACGAAACCCGCCTGGTCAACGAATTAATGACCGGCGAGGGTCTGGTGACGGTTCCGGTTGGCACTACCCTGGACGAAGCCAAGAAGATTTTGCACCAGCACCGCATCGAAAAGCTGCCGATTGTGGATGAATACGGCAACTTGAAAGGCTTGATTACGGTTAAAGATATTCAAAAGCGCATCAAGTACCCCAACGCTGCTAAAGATGAGCTTGGCCGGTTGCGGGTCGGGGCCGCTATTGGTGTTTCCAAAGATATGCTCGACCGGGTGGCCGAACTGGTCCGGCATAATGTAGACGTGCTGATTATGGATAGCTCCCACGGCCACGCCATAGCGGTCCAGCGGGCCGTTTCGACCCTGAAAGAGAAATTCCCCAATGTAGCCCTCGTGGCTGGAAACGTGGCGACCGGGGCTGGGGCGGAAGCCCTGATTCGGGCCGGGGCCGATGCCATCCGGGTTGGCGTTGGGCCGGGTTCTATCTGCACTACCCGCGTAGTTACCGGTATCGGAGTGCCGCAGCTTACCGCCGTGATGGAAGCTGCCGAAGTGGGCGCGAAATACAATATCCCGATTATCGCCGATGGTGGTATTAAATATAGTGGCGACATTACCAAAGCCCTGGCTGGCGGAGCCAACACGGTTATGATTGGTTCGCTCTTTGCCGGGGTGGAAGAAAGCCCTGGTGAGGTAATCCTGTTTAAAGGCGAAAACTTCAAAGAGTACAGAGGCATGGGTTCGATGGGAGCCATGAAGGCTGGGGAAGGCGCTCGTGAACGCTACCACCAGGACGATGTTAAAGATAGCGTGAAGTTGGTCCCCGAAGGCATTGAAGGCCGCGTACCTTACAAAGGTTCGCTACGTAATCTGGTTTTCCAGATGGTCGGCGGTTTACGAAGTGGTATGGGCTATGTAGGAGCAAGGAACATCAAGGAACTCCAACAAGCCAAGTTCATGCAAATTACCAGCGCCAGTCTGCGAGAAAGCCACCCACACGATATTCAGATTACCAAAGAAGCCCCTAACTACGAAATCCGCAACCGGGATTAGGGGGAAGTAGCCCATAGTCAGGGGTTCGTGATCGCGTGTTGAGTCACCCCGTACTTTATTGGGTGTCAAAAACAACTTTATCATAAAGATTTGCCAGACTGATTTCAATAACCAGACCTTCTATTTTGAGGGTTTGGTTACGCCCTTCAAAGATTTCCATTTCCCATTTACTTGGGCTAATCTTATGATGATACTCAAGGTATAACCTGGCCTGATCAATAATTAAGTAGTGTTCAAAACCGGGTATAGCCCGGTAAAGTTCGAATTTCTGGCTGCGGTCAAATTTCTCCGTTGAAGGTGATAATACCTCGGCAATTAGTATTGGATTAACAATGGTATCACTACGACCAGCCGCAAAGCGGGGTTCACCGCACACTACACTAACATCCGGGTATGTATGCAAACCGTTCGGCTCTATTTTAACGCGCATATCACTATTGTAGGTGCGGCAATTCTTACCGCGTAAATTGCTCCAAAGCTCACCGAGGGTGTTGGAAGCAATTAAATTGTGGCGTTCCGACCCACCAGCCATCAGAAAGATTTCGCCAAGGTAGTATTCATGCTTTTCAACCGAGCTTTCCTCTGACCGGAGATACTCATCTTCGC
>JAYSYV010000472.1:0-1805 GCA_043727245.1 Chloroflexota bacterium
GCCTGCCGCACCGGGGCTTCATTGCGCAGCCACAGGGTTATTTTGGGGAAACCCTTGCCGCCTGGATAGCCAGCATCAGACAACAATTGCTTGGCTGCCGCTACATCATAGTTCTGAATACCCTTGAGGGCCTGAGAATTGGATCCCGGGAAGCCAGGCATCAGGAAGGAATAAGCCGGGATACCCTGGCTGGGCTTGATAATCTGTTTAATAATCGCGTCCCGGTCAACGACGCGGCTAATAGCCTGACGAACCTTGACGTTATCAAAAGGCGGGTTCTTGGTATCGAAAAAGAGGTAGTCGGTTCGAAAGTCGTTGGGCTGAGAATGCGATTGCTTTGACAGTGCCGGGTCCTGTTCCACAAGCGTATTGTCAGCCGGAGATAAAGTCGAACCTGCCACAAAATCAATTTCGTTAGCCTGGTAGGCTGCCAGGTCAGTGGAAGGAGCCGCCCCAGTCACGATAATCTTTTGAATGTAGGGTTTGTTGGTCCCACCATACTTGGTGTTCGCTTCGAAAACCAGGCGGTTGCCTTTGGTCCACTCCTTCAATATGAACGGGCCAGACGAAACCGTGGTAGCTACGTTGGAGTTGTACAGACCGCCATTAGCCGTCAGAGCCTTTTTCTGCAAGGGGTTACTGTAGAGCATCATGGCCGGTAAATAAGGAGCAGGCGATACTGTTGTGACGGCCAGGGTATTGGCATCAACCGCCTTCATACCTAGCTGGTCAGCGGGTACTTTACCGGCTATCACTTCATCCCAGTTTTTGATTACTCCGCTGAAGAACCAGGTGAAGTCCCAGGCGTGTTTCGGGTCGGCCCCGTACTGGAAAGTAGCGACATAATCATCGGCTGTGACCGGTGAACCGTCTGTCCAGACCAGTTTCGGGTCAAGATGGAAGCTCCAGACTAACCCACTTGAATCAACTTCCCACTTGGTAGCGGCCCCTGGCTGGGTTTTGAAGTTTTTATCCAGGCGCACCAGCGAATCAGATAAAATGTCGCTGACTGAGCCACCACGTTTGTAAACCGACTCGAAGAAGTCAATCGTGGTGAAATCGGCGGTGCTATCGAAATGGGTTAAATAGACTTGCTGGTCGAGGGGCGCGGCATCTGCGGGTAGGGTAACGCCATTGGGGGCCTTAACGCCAGTTCCGGCAGCAGCGGCGGTCGTAGCAGCAGCGGCGGTCGTAGCAGCAGCGGCGGTCGTAGCAGCAGCGGCGGTCGTAGCGGCAGCCGTGGTTGATGCGGTGGTCGCGGTTGAATCGCCACATGCATTCAGCAATACAGTGCTGATAAGCATTATGACAACAAACCATGTACGGTTGCGACTCATTCGTAAGCCTCCTGTTCGGTCAAAACGTCCATTGTATAAGAAGATGAGTTTGTAAGTGGTGCAATTGCGAGGAAGAACTTGAACCCAGCAGTCTCCCTTGTAGAGCAGGATAGTTACCTTGTACTACCGAAACTACCGTTAATTAAATAGGAGCGACGGTTAAAGGTAGTAAGTTTTTAAAGCACGAATTTTGTTAGGCGAATTCATTCATAGCCCGAAAAGTATTAATTTACACGCTTAAGCAATGATTAAATTTTTTATAAAATTCTATTTGCACAGAGAGTAAGTCTTTACTCGGAGAAGCTATTTTATTAACATAATAATTAACATACAACCTCTATTTTGTCAAGACTTTAAAAAAAGTTTTGCAAACATTTGTCTAAACAATATATGACTGCCCAACAAACTAAACTTAAAATCTAAGAGAGTGGTCAGGAGATTAGTTTAAAGCCTGTGGGGCAGTCATAT
>JAYSYV010000473.1:0-5712 GCA_043727245.1 Chloroflexota bacterium
TTGACCTGGCAAAATACTGGGCAACCGGTTTATGAAACCTTCGGGCCAGCCGGTTGCGCTGATTCAACTGCACCTTAACAAGACGCCCTGAGTGGAATACGACCTGACCGGCTATTGCAAATAGGTCTCGCACAAGGCGCTGCACCCCAAAACCAGCTAGTTCCGGTTCAAGTTCGGCCAGCCACCCTTTGGCCCACACGACCAGGTTATGGGCTAACTGGGCCAGTAGCACCAGCATTTCTTGACCCATCAGACTGAACTTTCGTCGCTTTACCAACCCTAAGCCCTGCTTGTCGCCCTTGATCGAGGCCGTTTCGATCACCGCCCGTTGGTCATAGAAATGAACTTGTGAGAGTATTTCACTTGCTGCTACTGTGGCCCCGTTAGCCCACGAGACACCTTCCAGGCGAACCACCAAAACATTGTAAGCGTAGGGCTGGGTTTGAGCCGATTTAATTTCAATTTCACTGGTGGCCGCTTTAATCGCTTTAGCTTTAGCTTTACCATCCTCCTTGTGACTTTGAGGTTGGGGCGGGGTGTGGCGTACTCCAAGTTGGTAAACTGGTCGGCTTTCCACTGCCACATAGCCGCTTTTGGCCTGGACAAGGCCGAATTCGCGCTGATGACACTGGTCCAAATGCCACTGTGCCGCTTCAACACTCTGGCACATTTTGGTGGCTCTGGGTGCGTTACCCAACTTGACCACGAATTGGTAGCCCTGAGCCAAAAGGTAGTTGATGATGGGGCCGTTGCCAAAGCCGCCGTCCAGCCGGATCACTATTCGCTTTTTGTACTTGGCTTTCAAAGCCAACACGCTGAAGGCGGCCTCAAGCATCACCTTGAAATTCTCAAGTGAGGCCGAACCGGTGTTGCCAGGGAAAACCTGTTGGTAGACCAATTCGTTGCGCCCTTTGGGTGTGGCTGGCACTGACCCGGTAAAGTTGTCGGCCAGTTGTGCCAGGTTTGCAATCGGCGAAGTAACCTTTACAGCTCCCTTCATAATGTTTGGAGCAGGGCAAACCGGTCAGATCAATATCCAGGATTAAGGGTTGTTTGTGGAATTTATGGTGACGAATACGACTATTTGTGGCAAAAATCTCTGCCAGAGAGTGTTGGAGTTGAACCGCGTTTTCACTTTCACAACTGGATAAAGTACGTTGGATAGTCGATTGATCAGCACTGCGCTCCCGACCGAAAGTCTGCAAGACGGCCACTTCCTGAGCCAGTTTGGTATTGATTTGAGAAACAACATCGCAATCAAGTAGCATAGCCACCAGCATATCAGTGAGTTTGTCGACGGGTGAATACTTCACGGTTTTCTGCTTGATCATAATGAACTGATGTAGGGGGTCAAGTAGTTTTTCGTCCTGGCATTTCTGGCCGATCAGGCAGACTAAGGCGTGTTGGGAATGCATTTTGACTTTAGATTTGGTAAGCTTACTGATGGTAAAGGCTCCTTTTTGGTTGAGTTAAAGTTTTGGTCAACCGTATTCTAACCAATTAAGGGTCTTTACCCAAATATTGGATTGTTAAAGAGCCTTTATTCTGAGCTTACAAAAGTGCCTGGTGGTCATTTTTGCGCAAAAATTAAGTATATAAAGTGCAGGAGTTGGTCTGCATCCATTATAGAAGACCCATTTCAAAGCTAACTTTTCAAGCAGGTAAGATTCCCTCAGATTCCGCTGGCGTTAAATGACCAATCACAAAATGTAGCCGTTTGGATTTGACCTTTTAATATCTTTTTGGCTATATTTATCCGCGCACAGATTTTTCAAACCAAATAACAGAGGAATTGAAAGGAACAACTAATCATGGCAGTAATTCGCACCTCGAAAGTTGACTTGAAAGTCAATGGCGATGGCGCTTACGCTTTCGTGGCCCAGCCAGACGATGATGCCAAACACCCCGGCCTGGTCTTGATTCAGGAGTGGTGGGGAATAGAGTCGCATATCATTGACCTGGCCCAAAAACTAGCCGCTGAGGGCTTTGTGGTGACGGTCCCAGACCTTTATCATGGGAAGGTAGTTACCGAACCAAATGACGCTCAAAAAGCGGTTATGATGCTGTACGGTAACGTGGATAAAGCGGCTGGCGAAATCATTGGAGCGCTCGATAGCCTCAAAGCCAATCCCAGCGTGGAACCGAAAAAGCTGGGGGTAATGGGCTTCTGTGTAGGCGGCTTCCTGGCATACACCGTAGCCTCGCGCTATGCCGACCTGGGCGCGGTAGCCACTTTCTACGGGGGCGGTTACGACCCTACGCCGGAAGAAGTAGCGAAAGTCAACGCCCCGGTGCTGGCAATCTATGGCAAAAAGGATAGTAATATCCCCCAGGAGCAGATTGATAAAATCGAAAAGCTTTACAAAGAGGCCGGGAAAGATATTACGGTCAAAGTCTATGATGCCGGACACGCCTTCATCAACCCCGACCACGGTATGGGCGACGAAGCTTCAGCTAAAGATGCCTGGCCTAAAGCGGTTAATTTCTTGAGAGATAATCTGAAATAACCGGCTTCCACATCAGTATTACTCAACGGAGGAAATAGCAAGGTGCAAAAGGAAGAATTACCGCACGGGCTAATATTGGCTTTTGCGCTCAGTTTAGGGCTGCTTCCTTTTTTAGTAAGCTTCGACTCTTACCCAAAAGCGGCCCTGGCCGAAACCTCACTGGCCTGGCGCGATACCGGCCTGACCCTGCCAACCGGGTCGCCGCTGACCTGTTTCGACGGTCTCCAACCCTGGCGGTTGCTGGCATCCAGTAAAGGTTCCAACGACCTGCCAGCCGGGACTTACGCTTTTGATTGGCTGACCGGGCAACGCACTCAGCTAAATGAAAATCCTTTCAGCCTGTGCAACGAAAGTAACGGGCGGCTTTACGCTAACGCCAAAGGCACTGAAGGAGCCTCGCAGTTTACCAGTCTAAACCCTACCGGCCAATCTATCCTGTATACCCCCGACGAAATCGCTTCGGACGGCTCCAACCATGTTTATGCCCTGGCCTCGAAAAAGCTTTTTGCCAGCAACAACGGCGGCCTGGACTGGCAGGAACGTGGTCAGACGTTGGGGGAGGGACTGCAAGCGATTAGCGCCAGCCAGGTCAACGGCCTGGCTCTCTATGCCCTGGTTAAAACTAAATTTTCCAAAACCGAGGACAATTACGGTCTGTTTTTTTCGTCGGATGGCGGCCAGACCTGGGAAAAGCGCTACGAAGCCACTTACACCAATACCACGTCACTGGTAATCCAGGCTGGATGGGGACTGGCTGCACCGGTAAATACTTTGCTGCTCTACATTACTACCAAATTAACCGGCACTTACCAGACTACCAGCTATATTTCGAGTAACGGGGGCCGCGATTTTAACCCGGTTGACCAAAATAACATGGCCTATCAGAAACCCACCTCGGACAACCGCAAATTCTTCTTAACCGGCCAGAGCCTCCTGAAAATAAATAATCGCTACTCGCGCAATCTCGCGATAGACCGTTCCGCCGATTGGGGTAAAACCTGGCAACCGCTAATCTTTCCAGCCGGGTTGGTAAACGACCCTGCCGCTCAGAAAGAGGAATTTGGCAAGCCGGTAACTTTGCTACAAACCGAGTGGTCGCCGGATAATCTCTTGCTGTCGTTTTCGGATGGTACGGGCGAGGTCTGGCATTCCAGCGATGGCGGCCTGAACTGGCAGGCCATCGTCAAGAATATGCCCGACCTTAAAATCAGCCCGTATGCGCCCCTGACCCTTATCGGCCTAAAAACCCGCAAGTTATTTGCGTTGGAATTGCCCCAGGCCGGTAAAGGCTTGCTGGCAAAAGTGCTACCGAACCAATTAAGCGGTAGTTTATACTTACCCGAAACTGCCCATAACCTGACCGGGGCTTTCCGAGCTTACTGGCAGCAAAACGGCGGCCTGGCCCAGTTTGGCTTTCCTCGGACCGAACCCTTTCGCGAAGTGAACGCCTCAGACGGTAAGTTGTATACCGTCCAATATTTCGAGCGCAACCGTTTTGAATATCATCCCGAAAACAAGGGTACACCTTTCGAAGTTCAACTCGGTCTGCTTGGCAACCAGTTGACCGATAAACGGCGGAGCGCAGACGAAACGGCTTTCAAAAAGACCGGGAATCGCAATTTGTCGGGTGGAGTTTATTTCGAGCAAACCGGTCATAACCTGACAGACGGATTCAAGGCTTACTGGGAAGCTAACGGCGGGCTGGCTATTTACGGTTATCCTATTTCGGAGGAATTCGACGAAGTAAACCCGGAAGATGGTAAAACTTATACCGTCCAGTACTTCGAGCGCAACCGCTTTGAATACCAT
Organism: Chloroflexota bacterium; assembly: GCA_043727245.1. GTDB lineage: Bacteria > Chloroflexota > Chloroflexia > Chloroheliales > Chloroheliaceae > 54-19. The sequence continues at coordinate 4,317 of JAYSYV010000473.1, forward strand.
CCCGAAAATAAAGGCAACCGGTACGAGGTGTTGTTAGGCTTGTTGGGGAATAACTTGCTCAAAAACAAAGGCTGGCTGGAATAAGCAGGGAGTTTACATATAAGCTATAAATTCCCTGTTACGAAGCTCTTTAATTGAATACGGGTATTTAGCCGATTACAACTCCAAATCCAACTCGGCTCAACCCTTTCTAATATTGCTATAAGCCAACTTCTAAATACTGACTAATACCAACCGCGTATTTTAAGTTCCTGGTTGCCCAGCAGACCGAGCAAAACTTCATAAGGAGTACCTTTGTTGGCCGGGAAGTATTCCAACCTGGCCCGCTCGAAATACTGGACCGTTACGCCACCCTGAGTATTATCGGTGTACGATTCCGAAATGGGTAGGCCAAAGAGGGCCAGTGACTCGCGATAGGAGTTCCCCGGTTCGCTCAGGTCCAGCCCGTGGGACTGCCAGTAAGCGGCAAAGCTTCCGCAAAGTTTGTGCTGAGTCGCCGGAAACCACAGGCAACCTGCCTCGGAAGTGTTTTTGACCGCTTTGAAAGGAGTCGTATATATAAGACCCTGGCGCAGGGCTTCGTCCGCGCCCAACCGTCCGAGTAACACTTCGTAAGGTGTACCTTTATTTTCGGGATGATATTCGTAACGCTGCCGCTCGAAATATTGGACCGTAAAAACTTTGCCGGTATCCCGGTTCAACTCCTCAAACTCCTCGGTCTGGGAAAAGCCAAAGACCGCCAGGCCACCGTTTTTACCCCAGAAATTCTTGAAAACGCCGCCCAGGTAGTGGCCGGTCTGGGGGAAATAAGCCCGGTCGCCGCTTCCGCTGGCAAGCTGGGGCGCGGTGGGCAGCAAATCCAGGATGGAAGAAGAATAAATCTGGCGGCTATCGCCGGAACCTCTATTCCAGGCCAGGTTATCGCCCCGCGAGCGCGGATTGGTATTGTTGCCGGTGAGTATCACGCTACCTAAATAGCTGCCGTTCGGGAAATCGTAGCCCTGTAAAGTCTGCTGGTAATCCTGGGGATACTGGGCATTGTAGCTGCGGGGGTCTTCCCAGAAGACGTAGCGACCATTGGTTGTAGGGTGCTGGGCCGTACGCTGGTCTGTTTCGGTAATAACGCGCCGTTCACCGGTTTTGAGATTAATGGCCCGCAACTGCTGGTTTATGGCGTAAACCGCCAGGTCGCCGTTCAAGTCCCAGCCGTTCTGATTGAGTGTGCCGTACTCGTTGTAATCGGCCTGGTCAAGTATCAGGGGCGAACCACCATTGAGCTGCATCGTGACGAGTTGCCAGCGTTCTTTGCCGGTCCCGGTCTGGTAAGAAGCCAGGGTCTGGCCCCATAACAGGCGGTCGCCATCCAGGACTAATTGGTCTGCCACGGCGTAAAATA
>JAYSYV010000474.1:0-1803 GCA_043727245.1 Chloroflexota bacterium
GAGCAACCAGCCCCCACTCCGACCGGTCAACAAGAGCCGAGCCAGGCAACTGACCAGGACCAACCGGAGTACACCCCAGCAATGTCGAAAGAAGCCGCACACGCTGAACTAAGAAGGCGGGGAGCGACACAGGAGCAACTGGACCTGGACATCTCGCACCTGGATAGGAGTGACTTTGTAGACCCGATGTACCTCCCGGCCATAGCAGCCGAGATGATGCAGAAAGGCCGGATGCCTACCCCGCAGAATGTTAGCAAGGCACTTGATAAGGTAGCCCAAAAGATGAGGAAAGAGCCAGGCCAACCGCAAAACAACGCCGAGCAGGACCGCCCGCCCGCCGCACCAAGTCACAAGTAAAGTAAAGATCACTTCTTACAGTCCAAAGCCCGACCTCATCAACCGGGCTTTTACTATGCTTGTTGGGCCGCAGCCAAACCTCAGACTTTACTGACGACTCACCAGACGGTCACAGAGACTCGCTAGTTGGAAGGCCAATGATCTGTAGGCTTGCGCTAGTTGCGAGTCACCACGCCTCTCCTGTGAAGCCTGGACCACACCAATACCTCACACCAGTCAGGCAATAAGCGTTTTGCAGAGCAAAGCAAAGGCCCAGACCAGTAGTGGTCCAGGCCAGGCCGGGCCAGTTAAATGGTGAGAGTAGAGCAGCCTTTAGGCGGCCCACGCTTTCACTGCCCGCTCCCACCGTCGCAACTTAGCCTCATCTGTGTTAGCCCCCCGCCGGACGAGGCGGGACGGGCAATTGTCATTAGCCCAGAGAGGTGTCATAACCATATTGCCAGCATTATCGAGCCGGTATCTATCTGCACTTTCTGCAAACTGCGCCCGCCGCTGTTGGTTCCAGCGTTCGATTTGTTCAGCGGTCCAGCCCTCAAAGAACGGACCATACTCGACGGAGGTCCGTAAGTCATAGGTCTGGGCTAACCGGGAGTAGGCATTAAACATATACTTATAACCACCCCGCCGCCCGATAAACTCAAAGTAGGAACTAGAAACCTTCGCGGCCAGGGCATTACCCCCTAACCGCGCAATCTCGGTTCTTGTCATTGCCTACCCCTTATGCAACTAAGAGGTAATGACGGGCCATCTGGTAACGCTCATAAAGAGCGTCCCAGTCCGGTTCTATACAGCGGCCCTGCTCCCACTCATTGCAAGCTTCCTGGCAGGTGGAGCAGAGGTCAGAGGGGTCATGCAAGTCCGAGCAATCATCACAGAGGAGCGGGCCAGTAGTGGCCGAGGCCGGAACCGGAGCAGGGGGGACCGACCCCAGTTCTTGCTCATCTGGGAAGCTCACTTCTGTGACTAACTGGTAAGAGCGGGTAGAGCAAGCGGCGTGGACATAGCCGCCAATTTCGTAGACTAAACCTTGATCCTCAGTGGAAGGGCCAGAGCAGACTTGGCATAAGCGGGTAGCAGTTGCAGTTATCGTGGTCATGGGGTAAACTCTCTTTCTCTACTGGTTGAACATTCCGGTAAGAGCGGCCCTTCGCAAGCTTTGGTCGGTGAGCGATGGGCTTTTCTCTTGCCTTAATTATAGCACACTATTGTTCATTAGTGTTCACTATTGTGTATTAGTTTATTGCATGGACTGGCCTTGAACCATGCAATTAGCTTATGCAAGGTTCTCTATTGTTCGCTATTGACTACTGTGGTATACTTGAGTTGTGGGATTGTTGATCAGTTGTTGGAAGGGAGTATGCCAGGTGGACGAAAGTTTTATGACAGTTAAAGAGGTAATGGCCTACTTGGGTTTAGCCAGGACATCTATCTACAAGCACGTAGCCC
>JAYSYV010000475.1:0-1801 GCA_043727245.1 Chloroflexota bacterium
TGGAGTACTCACCTGCAGGCTGAAACCGTGGTAGAAACAGTCCGTTTAGCCGCCTCTATAGCCCTTGAACCGAGGCCTGGCCCGGTCCATCTCGATTGCCCGGCCGAGCTTAGCGCGGCAAATATGATTGATAGCAAACTTCCAGCTGGAATTACGGTTAACCGAGCCGGGGAAAAGAATGCTAACAGCGCTAGTGTAAACTTACTACCGGCGGAAGTGGAGCGGTTACTTCGACAGGCTCGCCGCCCGCTGGTGCTGGTAGGCCTGGAAGGCCGCAGCGCAGCCGGCTTACTCCAATTTTGCGAAAGTTATAATTTACCTGCCCTGCTGACCTACAAGGCCAAAGGAGTTATTCCGGACACGCACCGTTGTTTTGTAGGGGTGCTAACCAATGGTGCCCTGGAGCGACCTATAATAGAGCAAGCCGACCTGTTTATTGCAGTCGGACTGGACCCGGTAGAATTGTTAGCCCTTCCCTGGAATTATCCCCAGCCTTTGATTAGCTGCAGCAGTTATCCCATGGAGCAGACTCACCTGCTTGTGTCAGCGGCGCTGATTGGAGATGCGGCAGCGCAACTTGAAATTCTGGGTTCTTATCTGACTGGCTATAACGAATGGGATTTTGACCGGTTGCGGGAGCAACTTGACCAGCAGAGATCGGCTATGCGGCCCGCCGGGGAGCCAGGCGCATTATTACCACACCGGGTAGTGGAAATAATAGCCGAGAGGCTGCCAGGAGTTAGAGTGAGCGTAGATGCCGGGGCGCATATGTTCCCGGTAATGGCGCTGTGGCCCTGTGCCGGGCCTAATGGCATTTTAATTTCTAATGGGCTGGCGACAATGGGCTTTGCCCTACCGGCCGCGATTGGGGCGGCTTTGTTGGAACCATCCAGGATGATGCTGGCTTTTACAGGCGATGGCGGTTTAATGATGTGCCTGGCCGAACTAAAAACCGCCGTGCGGGAGAATGTACGGCTGCGGGTCATCGTTTTTGATGACGGTGAACTCAGCTTGATAAAAGTCAAGCAAGAGCAGCGAGGTTACCAGACTAGTGGAGTATCCCTGGGACCAACTGACTGGCTGGCGCTGGGGGCCGCTTTTGGTATGGCGGCTTATGCCCCCGCTACCGAAAAAGAACTTGAACAGGTAATGGCTCAAACAGCTGCTTACCAGGGGCCGGTGCTGATAGCTGCTAAAATAAATCCCCAATCCTACCGTCCCACAATCCGGGCTTTACGAGGTTAAACTACATTTTATGAGTGGTTTCGTATAATGGCTGGGTAAATACCTTCGCTAATTTGGATTTACCCAGCTACTTCTCGACTAGACGAAAAGGGAGGCCATTTCGCGCTTGACCGCCCTCTCAGCAATTTTCTCCTTGGCTTTAATTTGAGTGATACCAGGTTCGAAGGTTGCGTTTCATTTCAGACAACACCTCAGCTTCACCTGTCCTTATATAATAGAAGGGCGAGTAGTACCAAAATGAGAGAGAGGTAGCGCCTGTCCTAGCGGCGTGACCGCCTTACCCAGATAGACCCTCTCTCATTTTGGGCAATCATTGAAGTTTGGACCATAGCTAGCGGCATGACCGCGCATATAAGGTAAAACTGCTGATTGCCCTGGTTGTCTGTTCACAATCTTTTCGAAAACTTCTAGTTCTAAAGAGGAGGGGTGAAGTTTATGCCTGCCTCGTCAGTTTCCTTATCTTCCAGACCAAGCTACACGAACGGTGGAGGAGGTAGGCGAGGGGGATCGCGGAGATGAGTTGACCGGTCTGGCCGATAAGCCCGGTGAGTTGGAC
>JAYSYV010000476.1:0-1799 GCA_043727245.1 Chloroflexota bacterium
CTTTCATAGCAGGAATTACGGCGCGGGTCATGGCTACCGTTCCCAGCAAGTTGATAGTTATAGCCTCGCACCACTCCTGCCAGTCCACTTCTTCAATCGGGCCGATGGGGCCGTAAACCCCGGCGTTATTGACCAGAATATCTACCCGGCCAAAACTAGATAAAGCTTCATTTTTAATAGCTTCAACGTCTTCGAGCCTGGACACATCCGCCGCCAGCCACTTTACCTGTTGCGAACTATTTACGGGTAATTTTTTAGCAACAGCTTCAAGTAAGCTAGCGTCACGGGCACTCAGTACCAGTTGCGCTCCTTCTCTGGCAAAAGTGTGAGCCAGGGCTTCACCCAGACCCCGGTTAGCCCCGGTTATAATGGCTACACGATCTTTTAATTTCATAAAACGTTGTGATGTGGAGACTGCCTCCTTTAGGTGGCAGAGGAAACATCACTCCTTACTCGCGTTAGCGAGGCTTCCCTCTTACAAAATCTCTCAGTATATGATAGAATAAATGTACTATGCAAAGAACTATCAGGCTCAAACTTAATACCACCCCAGACCAAAAAGCCGCTCTGCTCGAAGCGCTTAATGGGTTTACCACGGCCTTTAACTTTGTGGCCGAGTATGGTTGGGCAAACTCTGAAAAGAACGGAGTTAAGCTTCACCATGCCACTTACCACGATGTAAAGGTGATGGTAAAGGGGCTGCCAGCTCAACTCGTTTGCGCCTCCAGGGTAAAAGCTACCGAAGCTCTCAGAAGTGTCTTTGCCATCCAAAAGATTTACCCGGCCAAACTCAAGCGGTTTGAGGCTAAAAAGGTTAAGTTTGAGCAGAAGCATAACCGGCCTTACCCCAAGACTGCCCCCAGGCCGCCCGGGTGTCCCAGCTCTAAACTCTGTGCGATCCGCTATGACGAGCGTAGTTACTGGCTCGATTGGAAAAGCCTGACTACCAGCCTGGCTACCATGCAAGGCCGCCAGTTGGTCAGGTTTAACGTACCGGCCTATTACCACAAATATCAGGGCCTGGAGGTAGACAGCGCCGACCTTCTTTACAAGAAAGGTAGTTTGTGGCTGCACGTGGTCGTCACTTTGAGTGGGGGCCAGGGCCAGTACACTGACAGCGGCGAAACTATCGGGGTAGACCTGGGCCTTAATCACCCGGCTGTGACTTCCTCTCGAAAATTCCTGGGTAGCGGCCGCTGGAAAGAAGTCCTTAAAAGAAGTTTTCGTATTACCAGACACTTGCAATCCAAAGGCACAAAGTCCGCCAAAAAGCACCTTAAAAAGCTTAGTGGCGCTCGGCAACGGTTTAGACGGGATTGTGACCATGTTCTCTCCAAGAGAATTGTCCAGAGTGCCACCCACGGCACCACTATCGTGATTGAGGAACTGAGTGAGATTAGAGAAACTACCGAACAAAAGGGTCGGGAGAGTAGACGACGGCTGCATAGCTGGTCGTTCGCTCAACTCCGTTCCTTCCTCGCCTACAAAGCCGAGGCCGCCGGTATGCGGGTGGTGGCTATTGACCCCCGGCATACCTCGCAGAGTTGTTCTAAGTGTGGGTATCAGTCCCGTTCCAATCGTAAATCTCAAGCTCTTTTCCTGTGTAAGCAGTGCGACTACCAACTAAACGCTGATTTGAACGCCTCTTACAATATAAGGTCTAAACACCTTGCCAGCCTCGGTATATCTCTGGCTGGTGGGCCGCAGTCAATCGGCCTATCGTCTCCGCCTCCGGGCGAGGGACAAGCCGTCTGCTTTAGCTGACGGTTGTTGACATGTAATCAGTAGTATTTTCTTAT
>JAYSYV010000477.1:0-5692 GCA_043727245.1 Chloroflexota bacterium
GGCGATATAAGGACAGCCGGGCCTAAACCGCCCCAGGTCGCTTATCAGATTCTCGACCGCCTGAAAGCCGATAATCCCAAAGCGATTATCCTGGTGGGCGATATTATCAACGCCGGGACGACCGCACCGATTGTGCGAGAACAATGGAACAATGTCAACCTGGCTATCGCCGCCCTGGCTCCCGGCACTATTTTGCCAACGGTTGGCAACCACGAAACTAACGGGATAGCCGGGGTGCTGCCCTATTTTACCGAGGCTTTCCCGGCCCTACCGGCTAACGGCCCCGAAAAGTATAAGGGCATGACTTATTCTTACGATAGTGGATCGGTCCACTTCGTCAGCCTTACTTCGGAACACCCAACCCGATTTCACTATATCGGCGACCAACTTGACTGGCTGGAAAAAGACCTGAAAGCCAACACTCAGCCCTACACCTTCGTCTTTAGCCACGACCCGGCTTTTCCGGTTGGCCCACACACCGGCAGTGCGCTGGATGCCTACCCTAAAGACCGCGACAAACTGTGGAAACTGATGCAGACTTACAAAGTTACGGCCTTTATTTGCGGCCACGAGCATCTTTACAACCGCAGCCAACAGGGTGGCCTGACACAGCTTGTGATTGGCACAAGCGGCTCGGCCATTTATGGAGGCTATGGAGGGGAGTTTTACCATTACGGGGTCTTTAACGTGGCCCAGGACGGCGTAGCGGTCAAGATTTTCGACAGCCTGGGTAAGGTCAGGGACACTTTTACCTTAATCTAGGTTCTCAGGAAAAATAAGCTTCAACCTGGGCCAGGATAAGCAAAAATACCGCTCCTACCAGAAAGAGAACGCCGTAACCAAAGCTATCATGCTCTCCGCTAAAAAGCGTGAACAACCCTAGCAAGCCCATCGCCATTGCCCCTATCATCAAGAAAATATACAGGACAATCAGAGCCAGAGTCTTGCGGCGAGTGCCTTTCGAGGGCGTTTCGTAAAGACTCTGGTAAAATTTTAGTTCTTCCTCGGTAGGCTTATAACTTGGCTGACTGCTCACCGTAGACTCCCACAAGGGATCGCGAGTGGGTGGGTCGGGCCGGTAATTGTAGCTGTGGAAGCCCGACACGGTTTCCTGTTGGGCGGGAGCGCTCAAACGCAATTCGCTGTCGTAGTCCAGGCGCTTTTTAGGGTCGTTCAAGACATCATACGCTTCCTGCAAAAGGCGGAACTTCTCCAGGTCAGCCTGTTCTTTAGCGGTATCGGGATGATAAAGTTTGGATAAAATACGGTAAGCGGCAATTACAAGCGCGGGATTGGCAAAAGGTTGGAGTTGGAGTATTTCGTAGTAGTTCGGACGTGTACTTGCGTTCATTTATAAAGTATTCCGCCAGGTTAAAGATTACAATTTTATAAGCTTCAAAGGAGGTCATAAAAAACCTTTACCTTTTGCTTCTGGATAAAGAAAATTATAGCAAGCTGCTTGATGCGGGTAAAGTGGCTATATGTACCATCTTTGTTAAGGATTTATGCTGTTTCTTAAAATCGAGGAAGGCCGGTATGTAGAATTAAGCCGGACCAAACCGCTTGAACAGTTTCAGACTGCTTTCTTCCACCGGGTTGTAGCCGGTCGGTATAAAAGTATCGCGCTCTTTCTCGTCGCGAGCCAGCACATACAGACCGGGCAAGCCATGAACCTGGGCATCTCGTTCAAGTTTGGCTACCAGGGTGCGCCCGGCCTCACGCTGCGTAATTTCTTCTAAAGAAGCTTCCAGCAAACCATCCGAGGTAGACCGGGCAACCAGGCGGCCCACTTTCTGTCCGTTATTAAAACATTCATAGGCCAATTCGTTGTGGTCTGCGGCCTCTACCTGTTTAACCACTAACATACTTATAATAGTCCTTTCGATTAAAATAAGGTAATCTGTCAAAGACAAACAAAAAAATCCGCTAATTTAGCGGGTGTAAAGCATCCTAAAGTTATAGCTTAACCAGCCCGGTAAAACCTATCTCGAATATGACGTGTAGTAAATGTGGTTAAAATAAGCAAGTAGATTTTATTACAAAACTCACAAGCCATACAAGCTATTCCTTTCGCTTTTGTTGTGCATAAAAAATGTAATCTACTAATTTTACAGTATTTTTCGTAACGAACAAGTCAATACATGATAAAATAACGTTTTGGAGTAGAAAGACCTGATCTAAATAGAGAATTGAGTGAGAAAGTGACCAATCAAGAACCGCAGGCCAAACTGAAATCTCTGAAAATCCAGCCGGTGCAAGGCACTCGCGATTTTTACCCGGATAAAATGCGCTGGCGAAATTGGCTCTTTAACGCCTGCCGCCAGGTTTCCCAGCTTTACGGCTACGAAGAATATGACGGCCCGTTTTTAGAATACCTGGACCTGTACGCCGCCAAATCGGGCGAAGAACTGGTCAACGAGCAAACCTATATCTTTGAAAGCCGGGGCGGCGAAAAACTGGCTATCCGGCCCGAAATGACACCCACCCTGGCCCGGATGGTAGCGGCCCGCCAGAACGAATTGCGTAAGCCGATTCGCTGGTTCACTATTCCGAACGTCTGGCGCTACGAACGGCCCCAGCGTGGCCGCAAACGCGAATTTTACCAGTATAATATTGACCTGCTGGGAGTTGATTCGGTTGAAGCTGATGCCGAAGTCCTGGCGGTCGTAGTGGACATCATGCGAACGTTGGGCCTGGAAAAAGGCGAGTTCGTCATCAGAATCAATAACCGCTATTACCTGGAGGAATTACTGAGCCAGCTTCAAATAGATTTAACTGCAAAAGACGCTGTCTTCCGCGAAATTGACCGCATTGAGAAGCTCAAGCCGGAAGTTTTCCGGACCAATCTGGAAGCCGCCGGTTTATCCGAGGAACAGGTGAATTCTCTGCAAAATTCTTTACACGAGAAGAATTTCGGCGAATTCCCGGCCCTCAAGACTCTCTGGGAAAAGTTTGAGCAATACGATATTCTGGACTATGTCGAGTTCGACCCCAGCATCGTGCGCGGTTTGCTCTACTATACCGGGACGGTCTTCGAGGTCTGGGATCCTTCCAAAAAATTTAACCGGGCCATCATGGGCGGAGGCCGCTACGATAACCTGGTGACATCGCTGGGCGGTCAACCTCTTGCGGCGGTCGGGATTGCCTTTAGCGATGTAACTATCGAGGAAATGCTGGTCCAGCAGGGTAAAATGCCGGAGTTGCCCCGCGAAATAGATGCTTATGTGGCTTTTTATTCGGCTAACGAAAAACCGACTGCGATCAAGATTGCTTCTCAGCTGCGCCAAAGCGGCCTGCGTACCGAATTAAACATCCTGGACAATTCGCTGGATAAACAATTAAAGGCAGCCAATAATAGTGGCGCTCGTTACGCCATCATTGTGGCTCCCGACGAATTACAGCGAGGCGAGGTGAATGTCAAAGACTTGCTGCACCGGGAGCAGAAGGCGGTCAGGCTGGAAGATTTAAGCCAGGTTCTGAAGGGTTAGAATATTCTATTCGACACCGGGTACTTCTTCGACCTTACTTTGTGAGGAGCGGGGAAGTACCCATTTTGGTTCAAAAGGACCGGGCGCATAACCGGCGATATATTTCAGGGCTTCTTCGGGGGTGTTTAGTACTTCTAAAAAAGCCAGGTTACTCGGCTTCATAAAGTGCTGGTCGGCGGCGCTCTGCAATAGTTCTAACAATGGCGAATAGTAATTGTTAGTATTCAGGATGACGATTGGCTTTTGCAAGATGCCAAGTTGTTTAAGGGTCAGTATTTCAAAAATCTCCTCAAGGGTTCCGTAGCCGCCCGGCATTGTAACAAAAGCATCGGCTCGCTGCTCCATAATGGCCTTCCGGTCGCGCATCCCTTCGGTGATAATCAACTCGTCCAATTTGGGATGCGTGATACCAACCTGATTTAGGAGAACTGTGATTACGCCGCAGGTCTTACCGCCGGAATTTACCACCGCATCGGCCACTTCCCCCATCAGGCCGATATTGGTCCCCCCATAAACGAGGGTCGCGCCACTTTGCCCGATTAGAGTACCCAATTCACGGGCCGCCTCAAAATATACCGGACCGACCGCCGAACTGGAAGCGCAATAAACCGCAATTGATTTTCCCTGCAAACCATCTATCATCGTTAGTTTAACCGGACTCCTTTTCGTTTTATGTCAAGTTCCCCCAGGTCGGGCGCTTGTATAAGGGCTACTGGGCCATATTCTCAAAATTCTACTTGCAAACCTCGCCGTTTGGCGATTTCCCGGCCATGTTCTTTTTGATGTTCAATCAAATCCCAGAGTGTACCCGGTTGGCCTGGTTCCCAGGTGGCCGGACCGGATGGACCATCTTCGCCTTCGTATTCGTCCCAGGCCATCAGCAGGGCTTCGTAGTTCAGGTCAAGCTCGGCCCGGACCTGCTTCAAAGGCCAGATCCGGCGGTGGGCTGCCTGGGCCTGGTTGAAATCGGTTTCATTGATATCATCCAGGTGGTTTTCCTCGCCCCGCTTGATCATCTCATCCGCAATTAAGACTTCACGTTCCCAGGCCGCGATATGGCCGATCATATCTTTAATAGTGAGCCAGTCACCGGCGGAATGGCTGGGAATACTGGCTTCGCGTTCGTCCAGACCTTCCAGGATTACCAGGAAATTGGTGCGGGTCTGTTTGAATTGACTTAAAAAAGCTTGCTTGGACATTATATGTGTAATCTACCTGACCTGACTAAAATAAAAAAGGATGGCAATACCACTGGCGGCTATCGCCCCGACCAGTTGAACAATGCCGGTAAGGATGGTTGACCGGTAGCCGGTTAAAGTTGCATTTCCCCGGCGCAACCTGAATTTAAGCAGCGCCAGAAAGCCGTTGTAATAACCAAAGGCTGCTAATAGAAGCAAAATTAAAAGAGCTAAAAAGGTTCCCAGGCCGGAGTTAATCATCTTTGCTTTCGGTAATCTCTTGTAACAAGCCTTAATTCAACTCGTTCCGGCCAAAATTATATCATGAACCGGTCGCGATGTCAGGGGCATGTTATAATTGAAACCGGGTTTTAAAACCTGTCACTCACAACATTAAACAATTATTCAGGAGAGGATTTTCATAAAGAATGCCTACCAACGAGGAGTTGGCAATAAAACATGCCCAATATCAAACGACTAACTGGCGGCGCTGGCAGGTCGATTTACTACTAATTTTAGTAACTTTAATCTGGGGCAGTACCTTTTTAGTGGTTCAGAACAGCCTCAAACAGGTCGAACCTTATACTTTCCTGGCCTTTCGGTTCGGCCTGGGAACCCTGACTCTGGCCGTCCTTTTCTGGAAACATCTGCGGCGGCTGACCAAGGCCGAGTTGTTCAGTGGCAGCCTGATCGGCCTCTTTCTTTTTGGCGGATACGCTTTTCAGACTATTGGCTTGCAGTATACGACCACATCCAAAGTCGGGTTTATCACCGGCTTAAACGTGGTGATTGTGCCGGTGCTGAGTATCCTGATTTTGCGACAGTGGCCCAACCTGAGTTCGACCATTGGGGTAATCCTGGCCGCTTTCGGCATGTTCTTGCTCTCCATCGGGGATAAATTCAATCTTGAGTTTGGGATCGGCGAAGCCTTAGTGTTTGGGTGCGCGGTTTGTTTTGCCTTCCAGGTTGTACTGGTGAGCCGCTTTGCACCCCGCCAGGACCCCTACAACCTGGCAATCGTCCAGC
>JAYSYV010000478.1:0-5691 GCA_043727245.1 Chloroflexota bacterium
TGGACGATGAGATTTTTACCAGTTCTTCCACCAATATTATTTATGACATTTCGGTATTACGGCGCGATATTATTGCCTTCCGCCGCATCATAAAGCCCCAAATTTCGGTCATTGCCAGCCTGGAACATCGCCGCCGGACCAACGACCACGAAGATATGGAAGCTTTTTATAGCGACATAAGCGATCATATCAGTAAAATCTGGGACAGCCTGGAAGAATTTAAAGAAATTATCGAGAGCTTGAGCGCCACTTATGACTCACTGGCAACCCACCGCCTTAATCAGATCATTAAAACCCTGACTATGATTTCGGTCATGCTGCTGCCACTAACCCTGATTAGCGGCCTATACGGCATGAACGTTAGTCTGCCACTTTCCGAAGAACCCTGGGCCTTTCCCCTCATCCTGTTCTCCTTGATTGCCACCGCCAGTGGGATGTTAGTATTCTTTCGCTCCCGCAAATGGCTCTAAGGTTTTGGAGTAAAAACCTCCAGGGCCGCCGGAGTCACCTTGAAACGGACCGGCGTGCGCTGGCAGACTTCGCCATCCAGGTTTACTTTATGAGGATGGCGAGTTTCGACCGTAACCTCGGTGGTATCGAAATGATGGACTTTAGGATGCTTGACGTAACTGCCATCCGCTAAACCGGGCAGCAACCGGGCTAACTCCAACAACCCCATATCTTCGATAACCGTCACGGACAACCGGCTGTCGTCAAGGGTCGCTTTGGGCGCACTGACGATGCCACCCCCAAAATAACGCCCATTGGCAATCGCTACCTGCAAAGCTTTAAATTCGGTTACGGTTTCCTGACCATTTTTGTCTAAATCTTTGTAAGTCAGTTTGAAATGAATCGGTCTGCGCTGGGCAAAGGCTTGAAAAGCGGCCACCCCATAGGCCAGCGGCCCTATCCACTTTTTCAGGTTGTGGTCCATTTTCCCGGCTACTTCAACTCCCAGGCCGATAGAGGCGACATTGAGAAAGCAGACAGTACCGGCCACACCCAGGTCTACCGGTTGAACATAACCTGTTTTTAAGGTTTCTACCGCTTTTTTCAAGTCTTTTTGAATGTTCAGGGTCCGGGCAAAATCGTTGGCCGTACCCAGCGGAATTACACCCAACCGGACTTTATGGCGGGCCACCAAACCGGCAATGGCCGAAAGGCTGCCATCACCCGCGCCTACGATAACTGTATCAATTTTGCCCTGTTGTAAGACACTGTCAAGCCAGGGCTTAATCTGGGTCGGGTCTTTGATGGCTTTGGCCTGCACTACCTCAATTTGCTGGCTTTGTAGCTCGGCCATGATGTTATTGAAACTGGCCTGGCCCTGCCGCGATTTGGCATTGACCACCAACAGCGCCCGGCCAACTTCCACTTCAAAAGGCTGCGCTTTTTCTTGAACCCGTTCTTCTGGACCTACCATGATTATTCTACTTTCTCCTATGAATGATTATAAAAGGCTAAAACATACAAAATGAGCCAATAAACTATATTTCTAATAAGGCATTTTTAATGCCAGCTAATAACAATTTTTGAGAAATTAAATACTTCCAGATTATGTAAAGTAAGCCGTAAGCTTGACAGACCGGACACCTAATGTATAATTGGAACCCTATAGTGAGTATCATGGGTACAAGGAGCATAAGATTTTGCCAGAAGATTTCGCGGAACAATCCATGAAAATACAAGAAGAAGTCCCAACCGAGTCTTCTGAAGAAAGCCAGGAAGCCGCCAACGCTGCCAGCCACGCAGAATCCAGATATATACGCCGGGGTAAGGCTGATTTGCATATGCATACCACGGCCAGTGATGGAATGGGTACGGTCGAGGAAGTCCTGGAACATGTCGAGCTACATACCGACCTGGATGTCATCGCCATTACCGACCACGATGAAATCCGGGGAGCCTGGGCGGCACGCGATCTGGCTGCCAAACGCAATTATCGCTTTGAAATTATTATGGCCCAGGAAGTAACCAGCCGCCACGGCCACATTTTAATTTACGGGGTCGAAGAACCTTTTAAAATGTTCCAGTCGCTCGAAAGAACGGTGGAATGGGCGCACGAACGCAATGGTGTGGTCATTATTCCTCACCCGCTCAGTTTTATGACGCTCAGTGTCGGTGAAAAAAAGCTCCGCAGTCTTTTTGACAAATCTCTGTCGGTAGACGGAATTGAAGTTCTCAACCCGACAGTTGCGGGCTATGTCCGCCGCCACCGGGTCCGCGAGGTAAACAGCGGCGAGTGGCATTTAGCTGAAATCGGTAATAGCGACGCTCACTTCCCCCGGCATATCGCCTCGGCCTACACTACTTTTGAAGGTCACACAGCGGTTGACCTGTTGAAAGCTATTAAAGAGCGCAAAACCACTGCCCATGGCCGCTATCTGACCATCAAGGAGCAACTCCAGGGGGCCGGAAAGCAGAATTTCCGCAGCCTGGTAGTTTTACCAGCCGACAAGATCCGGCGCGGAATTGCCACTATTAACCGCAATAAGATTAAGTAACGGAACTCTGGCCCCCAGAGAGGACACCGACTTTATGAAGATTTGCCTGGTTTCACCCTACGATTTCGCTCGCGAAGGTGGGGTAAACCAACATATCATGGCCCTGGCCGAAGAATTTCGGACTCAGGGCCATGTAGTAAAGATTATGGCACCCTCCTCGGCCAATGAAGACGAGATGCTAGAAGCCGACCCCAATATTTATCGGGTTGGCAACGTGGTCCCGATTAAAGCGAACGGTAGCGTGGCCCGGATTACCCTTTCGCTTAATCTGTCCGGTCAAATCAAGAAAATTCTGCAACAGGAACAGTTCGATGTGATTCATATCCACGAACCGTTGATGCCAGCCTTGCCTTTGACCGTCCTGGCCCACTCAAAAGCGCTGAATATCGGCACTTTTCACGCTTTCTCTCAGAGCCACATCGGCTATTATTACGGGCGCTATGTCCTGCGCCTTTTCGTCAGCAAGCTGGATGGCAGAATTGCCGTTTCCCGGCCCGCCGTAGAATTCGTCAAGCAGTATTTTCCGGGTAATTATGAAGTCATACCGAACCCGATAGACCTGAACCGGTTCACCTCCGAGGCCAAACCTTTACCCGAATTTATGGATGGTAAGCTCAATATCCTGTTCGTGGGACGCATCGGGGAACGGCGCAAGGGCTTAAAGTTTCTTATAAGAGCCTTTAATTACATCCGGCAGCAAGTACCAAACGTCCGCCTGATAATCGTTGGTAAGGGTGATACCAAAGGTTACGAGCGCTATCTGCGCTATAACAAAATCGAAAATGTTGTTTTTACCGGCTTCGTATCAGACGAGATGCTGCCGCGCTATTACAAAAGCGCCCAGGTCTTTTGCGCCCCTTCGACCGGAGGCGAAAGCTTTGGTATTGTGCTGGTAGAAGCGATGGCTTCGGGTCTGCCAATTGTCGCCAGCGATATTCCCGGCTATGCCAGTGTAATCCAGCACGGCAAACAGGGGCTGCTGGTAGAACCGAAAAACATCGAAATGCTGGCGATGTCCCTGATCCGGCTCCTGTCGGACTCAAACTTGCGAGATAAGATGAGTCAGGAAGGGCGGGAAAAAGCGGCCCAGTTTAGCTGGAAAAATATTAGCCAGCGGGTGCTTGAATTTTACGAACGAAGTGAAAACCGGCGGCGGGCCAAAGTACGGCTTAAAAGAATGCGTAGTAAACACCGGATGCCACGGACTTATGGCTTTGGTTGGCTGCTGCGCCGCCGCTATCGCCCTGGTTCCCCGGAAGTTCCGCCCGGCGTATCCAAAACCAGGCAAGGCTAAAATGGGAAGCTTACCACTCGTTCAAAGCATTAGAATCAATAGTTACTCATAGGGAAAGTAAAATCGCATTATGTTATCGAACCTTATAGAAGATTGGGCCAGAGGTATTGCCCGGCATGTCGGGCGATTTGTGGCAAAAAGCCATCTTTCGCCCAATGCCCTGACGGTTATAGGTTTTCTGCTTAATTTCCCGGCTGCCTTCATCCTGGCCCAGGGTCAAAGTTGGAGCTGGTGGGTTGGCGGTATCATGGTCCTCTTTGCCGGGGCTTTCGATATGCTGGACGGAGCCGTCGCCAAAGTTACCGGCAAGACAACCAAATTCGGGGCTTTCCTGGATAGCACCCTGGACCGCTGTAGCGAAGTGGTGGTCTTTCTGGGCCTTCTTATGTACTACCGGAGCGGCCCCACTACCGACCAATATCACGGCTCAATCCTGGTCTATATCGCGATTGCCGGGTCGCTGCTGGTGAGCTACGTCAAGGCGCGAGCCGAGGGTTTGGGTATGGAATGTAAAGGGGTCGGCTTGTTGCCTCGCCCCGAACGTGTCGGAATGATTGTAGCGGGTTGTATCATCAATGTCTGGTGGGATTTAGCCTTAATCGTGGTACTATGGATTTTAGCGATTGGTACGAACTTTACAGCCATCCAACGTATCTGGTACGTCTACTCCACCGCCAAAAAACATGAAGCCGCTGCTGCCCAGCAAGCTCAAGCAATCCAGACTCTGGCCCCGGCAGTTACTATCGCCAGCCAGCCGGTGGTAGCCACCAGCGGCAGCCCGGTCAAAGAAAAAGAAGTTTCCCAGGAAAATCCCGAAGAAGAAAGCCTTGCTCGCAAAGGCTGGCGCTTCCGGCGGGCCGGTGGCCGCTAGGAATATATTTCATTGAAATTTGTCTAAGCACTTCACAATTAACAAAGTTAATCGTGAAGTGCTTTTTGTTTTATAACAATTCCTGCCCTATATAAATTTTTTCCCAAATACCCTGGAGCAAGCACTTTGTCATTCCGCGCCCCGGCTAGGAGTCTCGTCGCCGTGGGAGATCCAACGGACCTGGGATACTTCGCTTCGGTTCACACCCGAAGGGCGTGACAAAGTTGAAGATTTTGGGTATTTTGGGAAAGCCTGACTCCTGGCAAGATTGTTTTACAGCGGTGTGCATGGGTATTGAGCCGATTTTAACCCCAAAACCATTGCAAAAGTGGCTCAACCATTTCGGATATTGCTGTAGGAGATTAAGAAGTAAGCAAATGCTGCAAAATAAGCCTCGCGCCCTGCTTGCTAACCCGGTCGTTGGCCTCGCGGCAGCGGGCCGACTGGACACAGGCCGGGCAACCAGAGGTACAGCGGCAGCTTTTCACGGTGCTGTAGGCCAATTGCAGCAAATCTTCAATCCGGCTATAACAGCCGTGGGCAAACCCGGCTCCACCCTCGCAGCTATCGAAAAGATAAATCACCGGGTGAGCGTTGTGCAGAATATCCGCGCCATCTGAAGTCGAACTAATATCGGTCGGGTCACACATCACTTCCAGGGGCAGCAAACCCAGCAGCAGATGTTCCAGGCCATGCAGCCCTGAGTCAAAGGCCGCGATAGTAGCGAACTTCTCACGAGGCGGCAAAATCAGCCACAGCAACTCGGTCTGTGAGTGGATGGTCAGTGGGCGGTCCAGGTCTATAACATCCGGCGGACGGGCGGTACGCCGGAAAAGGGGCGCTTCCCGGTAGCCGTAGACCTGTTCGATTACTTCGCCCCGGCCCTTGCCTATTTTAAGAGGCAGACCGGGCCGCAATTCGACCACCCGCTGTTCGCTGTTTTGCCCCATTTTAATCTGCGTCCGGGCGACCGAGGAAGTGGTATGGTTGGTCACTTCGGGCCTGACAAAGACTTTATTGGT
>JAYSYV010000479.1:0-1797 GCA_043727245.1 Chloroflexota bacterium
TATCGTTCTAGGTGAAAATAATTATTACGTTTAACGTTCTACGTTTGACGTTCAACCCTTACGTTAGCGGGAAGAAAAATGAAAGCTGAAATCCTCTCAATTGGTACTGAACTGCTGTTAGGCCAGATTACCGACACTAATGCCGCCTGGCTAGCCCAACAATTGCCCGACCTTGGAGTTGATTTATACTATATCTCGCAGGTAGGCGATAACCGCCAGCGCCTGACCGAAACGATTCAGCGCGCCCACAACCGCTCCGACCTGGTGATTTGCACGGGCGGTGTCGGCCCGACCGAAGATGACCTGACCCGCGAAGCCATTAGCGACATGCTGGGCGAACCGATGGAGGTTCAGCCGGAGCTTGAAAAGAATTTGCGAAGCTATTTCGGCGGGCGCGGTATGGAAATGCTGGAGCGCAATATCAAACAGGCTACCCTTATCAAATCGGCCCAAACCCTGGCGAACCCGGTTGGAACCGCGCCGGGTTGGTGGGTCGAACATGACGGACGGATTATTGTCTGTATGCCAGGCGTACCTCACGAAATGAAAACCATGTGGCAAAACCAGGCCGTTCCTCGCTTGCGAGAACGCACTTCCGGCGGCTTTATTCTTTCTCGCACTCTTAAAATCCTGGGCAAAGGCGAGTCGGCGGTCGAAGAAATGGTCCAGGACTTTATTCACTCGAATAATCCCACCCTGGCGACTTACGCTAGAAATGACGGCATCCACCTGCGGATAACCTCTAAAGCGGCGGACGAATCCACTGCCCGCGACCTGATTTTTGAACTGGAAATCAAACTGCGCGAACGGCTCGGTACGCTCATATACGGCCAGGACGACGAAACCCTGGAAGGGGTTATCGGTACAATGCTGCAAGACCGTTCGCTTTTCCTGGGCGTAATGGAAGCCGGTAGCGGCGGAGTGCTTTCGGCCCTGCTGAATGACGCACCCCAGAGTCCGGCTTTCTTCCGGGGCGGCCTGGTCAGTCAGCAGCCGGATATGCTGGTAAACTGGGGTGTAAATTCGCAACTGATTGAGGAACATTCGATTCTCAGTAAAGAAGTAGCCGAAGCCATGGCTACCGCCGCCCGCCGAACCCTGGGAACCGAGGTAGGCCTGGCTGTTTGTGCGGCTTCGCGGCCCGACTCTTTCACCGGCAAACCGGCTGGACAGGTTTTCCTGGCAGTGGATTTGCGGGGTGACATCAAGAGTTCCGAACTCAACTATCGTTCCAATCCGTCCGAAATCAAGCGCCTGGGGACTATCTTTGGCTTGAATCTCTTGCGCCGGTCACTCCTTAAATAGGTCAGGCCGCCTTCTCAAATAGAACTTGTTAACTATTTATTACGTATAGATATAAGTAGTTATGCAGGTACGAAATGTGCCTGGTAATTTAGTGGTTAGCTTGAATTAAAATTTAAAAATAGTAAAACTGCTTATTTATAGGTGCAAGGCCGGGAAACAACGAAGTTTGCCGGGAGAAGGTGGTAAAAATGTCCTCTCAAGGTCTTTTGAATGAACTGGGAGTGGGGCCAGGGCTAAATAAAGCCGGGCCGGAAGTAGCCAGCGTGGCAGCGAGTGCGGCCCTGGTCGGGGCTGTAGCCGTTGCGCGAGCGGGCTACAAGTGGAACGCCTGGGTTAAGGGCAGTGTAATCGCTGTTTCGGCTTTGAGCGGCGCAACCGCTATAGGGATCAATGCCATTTCAGCCTTTGTAGGTTACAAAGTAGTCAAACCGGCCCGGCGAGTTTTAACCGAAGAAATAACCGGCCTATTACCCCGCAAAAAGGTTTCGTTCA
>JAYSYV010000480.1:0-5688 GCA_043727245.1 Chloroflexota bacterium
ATAAGTCGTGGGGGTGGTTATATCCAAAAAGCGCCTCCTGTTGTCTGCTACCAATGTGGCCCAGACTCAATTTTACATCTAATCGGGACTTGACGCTTATCTTACCGGGAGTAATGCAGGAGTATGCAAATTGCCATTAAATCCCTACTACAAGCTTGCATTCTGGCAGCTTCAGAATTCTAATAAATGTAAACCTCTTAGATAGCCCGTTAAACTGGTTTTGCCTGGAAATTTCTACAGAACCTGTTAGCCGTTCAACCTCTTTCAGGCTATAATTTAGCCAGGCGCTTGAAAAGGCCGCTCGGTTTGTTCTGGCAGAGCCGGTCAGCC
Organism: Chloroflexota bacterium; assembly: GCA_043727245.1. Taxonomy (GTDB): domain Bacteria; phylum Chloroflexota; class Chloroflexia; order Chloroheliales; family Chloroheliaceae; genus 54-19. The sequence continues at coordinate 331 of JAYSYV010000480.1, forward strand.
AGATTTACCGAAAGTGGCTCGCCTGGGGACCGGGAACTAGCCGGCCAGAAGCCCAACCAGCTAAAGAAATCTATAAATTTAAGGAAACTGAAGACAAAACATGATTTTAACCGTCGTACCCAACCCGGCTCTGGATAAAACTGTAATTTTGGCCGGTTTTGAACTGGGCAAAAATTACCGGGCCACCGAAATATTGACGCTGGCCGGGGGTAAGGGTTTTAATTTCGCCCGTGCCTTGCAGGCATTCGGCCAGACGACCCGGTTGGTGGCCCTGCTTGGCGGCTTTTTCGGACAGCGTTTGCTGGAGCTGGCTCATCAGGAAGGGCTGGAATGTGATCCCCAGCTAACCAAGGCAGAGGTTCGTACCTGCCTGACCATCATTGACCCGACTGCCGCCAACCGCCTGACCGAAGTTTACGAAAATGGCGCTCCTTTAGAGCCAGGTGACTGGCAAAAGCTGGTTGACCGGGCCGTCCGATATTTCAAACAGGCTGATTTATTGGCGGTTTGCGGCAGTTTTCCGCCGGGCGTACCCTCTAACGGTCTTTATGAGTTAGTCAGGCGAGCTAAAGAGGCCGGATTGCCGGTAATGCTGGACACTTTCGGGCCGCAATTGGAAGGTGTGCTGGAACTTGAACCGGATTTGCTCAAAATAAACCAGCATGAAGCAGGCGCTACTGTGGGCCGGGAGATAGCTAGCCCGGACCAGGCGCTGGTCGCTGCCGCCGAACTTAAAGAAAAGGGGGTCCGGCAGGTAGTGATTACCCTGGGCAAAGAGGGCGCTATCGGTCTTACCGACGAGCAAAAACCTTTTGGCTGGCACTCGCCGGAAGTAGCCGCTATCAGCCCGATAGGCAGCGGAGATTGTTTTTTTGCCGGGTTAGCGGCCAGCCTTGCCCAGGGTAAAAGTTTGCCCGAAGCAGTCCGGTGGGGTATCGCGGCGGGTGCGGCCAACACTTTACAGATTGGGGCCGGGCGATTCTCGCGAAGCAACCTGGAACAACTCTACCCGTTGGTCCTGCCCCTGCAAAGTGGGGTATAATACACCTTATGAGTGATAATCTTCAACCACGTCCAGCGGCCCTGGCAGGTATCCGGGTGCTGGACCTGAGCCGTATCCTGGCTGGACCTTATTGCACTCAGCTATTGGGCGACCTGGGGGCGGATATTGTAAAAGTTGAGCAACCCGGTCTGGGCGATGGCAGCCGGGCCTGGGGTCCGCCTTCCGCCGGGGGTGAGGCAGCCTATTACCTGGCAATCAACCGCAACAAACGCAGTATGACCTTGAACATGAAAAGCGCGGAAGGTCAGGCCATCGTGCGGAAGCTGGCCGCCAAAAGCGACATCCTGATTGAAAATTTCAAATATGGCGAAATGGAAAAGCTGGGCCTCAGTTATGAAGTGCTGGCGGCGGAGAATCCCGGCCTGATTTTTTGCACCGTCAGCAGCTACGGCCCCACCGGCCCTTATAAAGAGCGGCCTGGCTTCGACTTTATGATTCAAGCCCAGAGCGGCATTATGAGCATCACCGGCAGCCCCCAGAGCGGCCCGACCAGAGTCGGGGTGGCTGTGGTGGATGTCACCACCGGCCTTTATGCCGCCAACGTCATCCAGGCGGCCCTGTTTGCCCGCGAACGCGACCCTTTGCGGCGCGGCCAAAAATTGGAAGTCTCGCTATACGAGTGCGCCCTGGCCTGGCTGGCTAATGTCGCCAGTTGCTACCTTGTCACCGGCCAACCTCCCGGCCTCATAGGCAATGTCCACGCCAATGTCGTACCTTACCAGCCTTTCGAGACAGCCGATATTCCAATCGTGCTGGCAATCGGTACTGATGCCCAGTTCCGCAAATTTTGTAAACTGGTTGACCGGCCCGGACTAGCCGCCGACCCCCGTTTCACCACCAATTCAGGCCGCGTGGTCCATCGCGAAATTCTTATACCCATCATGCAAGAGCTGCTTATCCAGCGACCGGCGGCGGAATGGGAAGAATTATTCACCGCCCTGGATATCCCAGCGGGGACGATAAAGACTCTGGACAAAGTTTTTGACGACCCTCAAACCCAAGCATTAAAGATAGTTCAGGAAATCCAACACCCTACGGCTGGCAGTATCAAGCTGGTAGGTTCGCCCATGCATTTGAGCGCTACTCCCACCAAAATCAGGCAAGCTCCGCCGCTGCTAGGCCAGCATACCGCCGAGTTACTCAAAGAAATCCTGGGTTATTCAACCGGGGAAATTGACCGGCTGCGCGACCAGGGTATTGTTTAAGCCGTTATTTAGCGGAAGTTTTCTTCAGAAGATGACCTACCCTGGCGTACCACCCGGCCCTAACAAAGTTACCAGCCGAACTTCCGGGCTACTTATTATTCCTCAGACCTGTTTAGCTAGCCATTCGCGTCCGATTAAAGGCGTAATGGATGCCGGAAGATTATGCTTGGGTTCCAGTGGGACCGCCAGCACCAGGGAAGTAGTCGCGGCCTGAAATTCTTGCTGAAGATTCCGTTACCTGAAGAAGGCTGATGCTGCAAATAATCTGAGGATATAGCATTAGTAGTGTGATTGTTGTCACACTTTGCGGATTTTAATGTGTTTTTCATTTCCAAAAATTCACTCATAGGTTATACTAAAGTATATAGCTGTAGCGGCAGATTAATTTCCCAGCCAAAGTGGGAAACTTAATTTTTTCTACTACTACTTATCTAACGCGAAGCTTTTATAGAGTAGACTAACCTGATATAGATTCAGCCGGTGCTAAATCTATTATTCTGATAAGCCTTTTTAGAGTTTTCTTTTCAAGAAAGGAGTTCCTATGGCAAGTCTTAGCGCACAAGATTTTGTTAGCAAATTAGCCACCGACGCAGACTTCCGGTCGAAAGTCGGTATAAGCCCCACCATGCAGCTAGGCGAATTCAAGGAAAAAGCGGCAGCAGCAGGTTTCAATTACACCCCGGAAGAGATTATAGCAGCCGCTGAAAGCCAGCAGGGCGCGGCCCTGAGTGACGATGACCTTGAAAATGTTACGGGCGGGGTCAGCAGCAATCTAAGCATTAGAATAACTATCAAAATAAGTTTTTAACCTTAGCCAGGTATTTGGGGTCATCTCTACCAGGAGGTGGCCCTATTTAAGCTTTGTCTATTTCGGAAACGGGAGGGTTTTACTTTGATAAATAAATCCAGGCTGGAGATAATCTCCGAAAGCAAACCTCAGGCTACCTCCTCTTTATCTTCACAGGCCGATTTCGCGGTCGCCCTTGTATCCATGCCTTTTGTTTCCTATCACCGGCCTTCAATTCAGCTTGGCCTTTTAAAAGCTATTGCCGAATCCTATGGTTTCCCGGTTACGACTTTTCATCTTAATCTCGATTTTGCCCACCAGATAGGGACCGAGTTATACGAATTGTTGTGTGACTTCCGGGGCCATCTATTCGGTGATTGGCTCTTTGCGAAAGCGGCTTTTGACGAGGCCGCGCCGGAGGATGAAGCTTTCCTGGCATTAGAAGGTTTGCACTTCGATAAAAAGCTGGCCGCATTGGTCGAAGATAACGAACGGCTTCAAAAACTGAGGTTACAAGAAATCCCGGCTTATCTTGAACGGCTGGTCGAGGAAATAGATTGGAGCCAATACAAAGTAATTGGCTTCACCTCCACTTTTCAACAAAATACGGCCTCCTTCGCTCTGGCGGCGGCCATTAAACGGCGCTACCCGCAGGTGCAGATGCTTTTCGGCGGATCCAACTTCGAGGGCGAAATGGGCCTGGAACTTACCCGGACCATAGAATGCATAGATTACGCTATCATCGGCGAGGGCGATAAAGCCTTCCCCGAATTCTTAATGGCCCTCCGGGAAGGCCGCGACCCGACCAAGATTCGAGGGGTGGTGGCCCGCCGGGACGGGCAGGTCACACCTTTAAGCAGCCGACCACCGCTGCGGACGCTGGACGAACTACCTACCCCTGACTATACCGAATACTTCGAGAGGGCTGGAAGCCTGGGATTACTGCCGGAGGACCCTGAAGAAAGAATTTTGCTTCCCTTTGAAAGCTCACGAGGTTGCTGGTGGGGCGAGAAACACCAGTGTACTTTTTGCGGCCTGAACGGAACCGGGATTGTTTACCGGGCAAAATCACCCGCAAGAGTGCTAGCCGAACTGGATGAACTAGCGAAATTCTATCCGCAAACAATTATGGAAGCGGTGGACAATATACTCGACATGTCGTATATCACAACGGTCTTTCAGGAACTTAGCCAGAGGCGGCCCGACTACAAGCTATTTTACGAGGTTAAGGCCAATCTCTCCAGAGAACAGCTTAAACTTCTGCATACTGGCGGAGTGATTAGAATCCAGCCGGGAATAGAATCACTCAACAGTCACGTGCTTAAACTTATGCGTAAGGGCATCAGCGCCAGCCAGAATGTAAACGCGATGCGCTGGGCCAGGTACTATAACATCGGGGTAGGCTGGAATGTGTTATGGGGGTTTCCGGGCGAAACCGAGCAAGATTACCGCGAACAGGCCGCTTTAATCCCACACTTGATGCATCTTTTCCCGCCCGACGGCTACGGGCGCATCTGGATGGAGCGTTTCAGCCCGATTTACTTTGAAAAAGATATTTTTCCAACCCGCTACATCAAGCCGGAAGCTAGTTACGGCTATATTTATCCTGAAGGGGTTAACCTGGAAAAAATAGCTTATTTCTTTGACTATGAATTTGAAGAAAAGCTTCCCGATATAGCCTATAAGGGTTTAATAACTGAATTGAGTCGCTGGAACGAAGCCTGGCAGCAGAAAGAAAAACCGCGCCTGCTTTATTGGGCCTATACAGATTTCTTAAAGATTGAAGACTTACGCCAGCCGGACCAACCTTGCACCTATATTGTAGACGAACCGCAGGCATCAATTTACCTGGCCTTTAGCGACCGACCGCATACGGCGCTGGCAATTAAAACCAGGCTCGACCTTAAAATGTCGGTGTCAGAACTTGAAAAGAGTTTGCAAAAGTTCTGCGATATGGGGCTGATGATGCGCGATGGCAACTACTATCTCAGCCTGGCAATTCCTTCCGGCAAGCCCCGCTACGCCGTGAAAGACGGCCTGATTTGCCTGAGTGTATCGCCGGAAGAAGAACCTGTCCCGGAACTGGCTAATGCCGGAGTCTGAAAACCAGACAAAGATTTACACTTGTAGAAACCTGACCACACTAATTGTGTGGTCAGGTTTTTATTTTAATCCTTAGAATGTAACTATTATGTACAAACTGAGCCCTAGCAGCCTGTCGGAGTAATCGAAATGACTACCACTTATAGACAAAGCGTCTCAATTTAGAACTACAGGTAGTACCCTTTCGGCCAAAATAAGGC
>JAYSYV010000481.1:0-17118 GCA_043727245.1 Chloroflexota bacterium
GGTAAAAGTCAGGCCCAGCATGATGAAGTGCTTCTGGCCGCCGAGCTTTCCCGGCTGGCCCAGGATTTACCCCAAATACCGGGCGGCTATGACGCAAAAGTAGGCGAACGCGGTGTCACTCTCAGCGGCGGCCAGAAGCAGCGCACCGCCATTGCCCGCGCCCTGTTGCCCGATTCCGAACTGCTGATTCTGGATGATGCTTTGAGCAGCGTTGATGCCACCACCCAGAACTTGATCGCGGCCAATCTCAAACTACTGGCCGAGCAAGGACGCACCACCCTGATTGTCACTCAACGTCTGGCCCTGGTCAAAGATGCCGATTGGATTGTAGTGTTGGACCAGGGCCGGATTGTAGCCGAAGGCACTCACGCCACTTTGCTGGCACAGACTGACAGCCTCTACACCCGCATGTACAACCACGAACTGGCCGCTGCCGTTGATAACATGCTGGACGAGGCCGTTTTCCCAACTACCGCCAATTCCGGGGCTGCCGATAGCGGGGTAATCCCCGTCAAAATAGCTAAGACCAAACTGGCCGATGTCCCTGAAATGTTAGCCCAGGCCACTGTTTCCCCGGTAGAGCAGCCGGAAATTGTCGAAGGCAAAAAACGCCGGGGGAAGACTAAAGCCAAACCCGAAGAAGAACCCGATGAAATAGCCGGGCTGAATTACCAGGGAGGCCGCCTGACCCGTCTGGTAAGTTACACCGGGCGCTACTGGCGTATCCTGTTTCTGGCGACCCCTATCATTATTGTCGGGTCGCTGCTGGAACTGGCCGGACCGCTTTTAAGCAAAATCGCCATTGACGAATATATAACTCCCAGAAAGCTGGAAGGGCTGGGCTTTCTTCTGTTTTTATTCGTGGCAGCGACCCTGGTCAGCTTCGGGATGCGCTATCTGCGGTCTTATTTGATGGAGAAAATCGGCCAACTGGTCGTGCGCGATTTGCGGGTACAGCTTTTCAACCACCTGCTTCGCCATCCTCTCTCCTTCTTCGACCGCTACTCAGCCGGTAGTTTAATTGGCCGCCTGACCAGCGACATGGACGCTATCAACGATTTGTTAAGCCAGGGCGCAGTGGCCGTAGTCGCCGACCTGATAACCCTGGTAGCCATTATTGTTACCATGTTTGTGCTGGATTGGCGGCTGGCCCTGGTCAGCCTGGCCGTCTTGCCTATATTGTATGTAGCGACGACCATATTTCGGAAGATTCTACGCCAGGCATGGCGCAGTTCCCGGCGCAAATACTCGGCTCTGGTCGGCTACATGGCCGAGAATTACTCCGGGATGCTGACCATTCAGCTTTTCAACCGGCAAAAAACTAACCTGGACCGTTTTCAGGAGCTTAATCACGACTACTTCCAGAGTAACCGCTTCATCGTTTCAATCAACGGGATATTCCTGCCGCTGGTGTCATTCCTGGCTCAACTGGCAAACGCCTTGCTCTTGCTGGTGGCCGGTTGGCTGTACATTCAAAGCGGCCAGATTACTTTTGGTTTGATAGTGGCCTTCTTGCAATATACCGAACGAGCTTTCGCGCCCATCCGCGACCTGGCCGAAAAATATACCTCCTTTCAGGCCGCCAGCGCCAGTTGCGAACGTATCTTTGGCCTGTTGGACCAACCCTCCGCCATCCAGGACCCAGCCCAACCGCGCCCGCTGGTCGAAGCTGACCAGAAAAATGGGCCGTCCGGCGAAGGCTGGGCCGAAGTGGCTTTCGATAAAGTCATCTTTGGCTATAACCCTGATTTTCCGGTCCTTAAAGAAATATCTTTCAAAGTTCGGGCCGGTGAAAAAGTGGCTATTGTGGGCGCTACCGGGGCCGGTAAGACCAGTATCACCAGCCTGCTTGGCCGCAACTATGAAGTCCAGTCGGGCCATATAACGATTAACGGGGTGGACATTCGCGATGTCACTCAGGAAGATTTAAGGCAGCATATGGCCCTGGTCCTCCAGGAACCGGTCCTGTTCAAAGGCACGATTGCCGAAAATATCCGCCTGGGTCGGCCCGACCTTTCGGACGAAGCCATGCGCGAGGCAGCGGTTTATGTGGGGGCGGATACTTTTATCCAACAATTGCCAGGCGGATATGAATATGAATTGCAAGAACGCGGGACTAATCTTTCAGCGGGACAGCGCCAGTTGCTCAGTTTTGCCCGCGCCCTGGCCTACAACCCCGACGGTATTTTAATCCTGGACGAGGCTACATCGAGCGTGGACAGCGAAAGCGAAGCGATTATTCAGGAAGCCCTTAAAAAACTGCTGGCCGGGCGGACCGCCTTAATCATCGCTCACCGGTTAAGCACTATTAGCGATGTAGACCGGATTATTGTAATGGAGAAAGGCCATATAGCCGAAATGGGTACTCAGGCCGAACTGCTCCGCCAGGGCAAACTCTACTACAACCTCTACCTGAACCAGATGTCCCTGGTCAATAATGCTTAAAAGTAGTCAATAGTCACAAAAATTGGTTGGAGCTTATCTTGCTATTCAGCTAGTATTGAACTTGTTACTAACTAATAATTAGCCTGATAGAATAGGCTCTTATGCTAACTTTAGAAAAGGAAAACATGAATTATCGAGAATTTGGGCGGACCGGTTGGAAAGTTTCGGAAATGGGCTTTGGAGCCTGGGCCATTGGCGGTGATGCCTGGGGCCAGACCGACGACTCGGAAGCCCTGGCGGCACTCAGGAAAGCGATTGAACTGGGTGTCAATTTCATTGATACGTCCGATGTTTACGGGGACGGCCATTCGGAAGAATTGATTGCCCAGGTCCGTAAAGAGGTTGGCCGGGAAATTTATATAGCCACCAAAGCCGGTCGCCGCCTCAATCCCCATGTGGCCGGGGGCTACAACCGCGAGAACCTGACCGCCTTTGTCGAACGCAGCCTGCGTAACCTGGACACCGAGACAATTGACCTTTTACAACTGCACTGCCCCCCTTCCGAGGTCTACGCTATGCCGGAAGTCTTTGGCATCCTGGACGACCTGATGCAGCAAGGCAAACTCCGTTACTACGGGGTAAGTGTCGAAAGAGTGGATGAAGCCCTCAAAGCTATAACCTATCCGAATGTCCAGAGCGTTCAAATTATTTTCAATATGTTCCGGCTTAAACCGGCTGAAGAATTTTTGGCGGCAGCGGCAGAGCGTAAAGTCGGGGTAATCGTGCGAGTGCCGCTGGCAAGTGGTCTGCTTACCGGCAAATTTGGCCGGGACAGCCACTTTGCCGATACTGACCACCGCAAATACAACCGGCATGGCGAGTCCTTTGACCAGGGTGAAACCTTCTCCGGGGTGGATTATGAAACCGGCTTAAAAGCGGTCCAGGCTCTTGAACCGTTGGTCCGGCAAGATGAAACCCTGGCCCAGCTTGCCTTGCGCTGGATTTTGATGTTCCCCCAGGTTTCGACTGTTATTGCCGGGTCCAAAAATCCCCAGCAGGCTGAAGCCAATACCAGGGCCACAGACCTACCCCCGCTTGACGAGGCAACCATGCAACAGGTCCGAGCGGTCTACGATAAATACCTCAAAGAGCAGATTCACCCGCGCTGGTGAGAAAGTAGCTCACGCTTTCAATCCTCTAATATTCCGGCTCCTCGAAAAACCTGCTTAACAAAATATTAAGCAGGTTTTTCATTCTTATGGCTGTAAAGTAAGAGAACCGGCCAGTTTACCATTATCTCCTGGCATCCTTCAAACTTAGAGAAATCCTTTTAGCAAGCGGAAATTCAATAATTAGCAAGCTAATCTAGTACTTTTTATATATTTACAACATCTAGCCGGGCAATAATAATTGTAAGCATGTTAAACACAAGGAAGTGTTGTCATATTACTGATTAGTGATATTGACTTTATCGTGCCATACTAAAAAGACCTTAAATATAAAGGGTGATAAGGAGTAAGAAGTGGTAGACTTTAAGAAGTTGTTTGCGGAGGAAAGCGAAATTCCAGAAGAAGGTCAGGGTCTTGTAGAATATGCCCTGATTTTATTTCTGGTAGCAGTGGTAGTTATAGGGATTTTAATTGTTCTCGGACCCCGTACCGGAAGCATTTTTAGTTCAGTCACCAAAGGTTTAAGTTAAATACTGGCTGATAGCGAGGAGTCCTTTAAGTTTTAAAGTTAATCACCGGGTTAAGGACTCCTCATTAAGGCCGGGCAACTGCTAGGCTTCAGGCAAGCCCGTTGGGTTAGCGGGCGGCTCTATCTCCCCTTCTTTGACGAGCCTGGAACGAGGCATTTGGAAAATTACTATCAGGGCTGCTACGGCGCTCAGTACTTCCACCAGGATGACCCAGTGGAAAGCCTGTTCCAGCCCGGATTGAACCGCCAGCCGCGAGGCCGGATCAATCTGGTTTCCGGCTACCGGATTTAAAATACTGTTTACCAGATCAAGTGGGTTTTTACTGAGGTTTCCGGTTTGGGAAACTAATATATTAATCAAGATACTCCCCAACCCGGCTACCCAGATGGTGCTGCCTAAACTTCTTAAAAAGAGATTGGAAGCGGTAGCTACGCCCCGGCGCTCCCAGTTAACTTCGTTCTGAATACCCACGACAAACGAAGTGGTCGAAAAGCCCAGGCCCAAACCGGATAACAGCGAACAAAACGCGATGTAAAACGGCGAAGTCTGCCTGTCAATCACCAGCATCATGATTACACTGAGCAGTAGAATGGCCCCACCCAGCAAAGCGGTCAGCCGGTAACCCCAGCGTAAAATCAACCGGCCCGCATAAGCTCCGGCCACCGGCCAACCAATAGACATTGTTGCCAGCACCCCACCGGCGATAGTGGCCGAAGTTCCCAGCACGCCCTGTACAAAGAGCGGCACATAAGTAACGATGCCTATCATAACGCCGCCAATCAAAAGGCCGGCTATTCCTGACACCCGTATCATCCGGTTCTCAAAGAGCGATAAAGGCAGCATTGGTTCTCCGGCCACCCGTTCGACCATTACAAAGGCCACCAGGCCCACAATTGCCAGGACAAAAACCAGCACGCTTTGCGGACTTAGCCAATCCCAATCTCGCCCGCCGGAAGTTAAGCCCAGCAACAGGGCGCTTGTACCCAGCGTCAGGAAAAATGCCCCGGCAAAGTCAATCCGGTGGTTACGCATCACCGTCCGTTCGTGGAAAAAGAAAACAATAGTCAGGACGGCCAGAAGACCAATCGGCAGGTTCAGGTAGAAAATCCAGCGCCAGGAAGTGTTATCCACGATAAAACCGCCCAGGGTCGGGCCGATTATCGCTGAAATGCCCCACACGCTGCCGGTGAAACCCTGGATTTTAGCACGTTGCTCAAGAGGGAAGAGGTCACCCAAAATCGTAACCGCCACCGGCAGAATAGCGCCACCGCCGATGCCCTGTAGACCCCGAAAAATGACCAGTTGAAGCATATCCTGGGCGTACCCGCACAAAGCCGACCCCAGCAAAAATAAGCCGATACCGACCAGCAAGACACGTTTACGGCCAAACAGGTCGGCCAACTTGCCGTAAATAGGAACGGTTACGGTAGAAGTAAGTAGATAAATCGAAAAAACCCAGCTATACAGGTTAAAGCCACCCAATTGACCGGTGATAGTAGGCATGGCGGTACTCACGATACTGCCATCTAGCGCCGTTAGGAAAGTAGTTAACATCAGACCGGCTACTACCAGCCAGAGCTTATTTCTTTCAGGTTCCGCCATCTTTAGAGGTTTTTCAGTTAACGAAGTATTCATTGTTTCTTATTAGAAATCTTTCTTTTTACTTTGCCAGCCCTAAATGTTACTTAATCAAATGCCGCCGACCGCAAGGCCCGGTATAGCCTCTCAAAAAGCAGGAGCGACCGGCGACCATATTTTAATAGGTTATTACTATACCCCAAATTATAAAAATAGTCATAGGTTTAACGACTAATATTGGCCTGTACTAAAGGACAGGTAAGGTCAGCGTTGAACGTCGAAAGTAAAATCACAGCTAACCAAAATAGCAAATAAGCCAGGGAAATAACCCGACTCAATGAGCAAGTTTCCCGACCTACGTTTTCCGGTCTACGTTCAACATTTTGAAGTCCAGGTTCCACGTTTTTTCAGAAGTGTGAGGAAAATTATAGTTTTAATCTTGTATAATATGGTAAAGTAGTATTAGAATATTTAAGAGTCACCCGGATAGAGCAATTCATACTGAACGAGCAGACTGTCAGCTCATGGTAAGCTTGTTTTGAAATAGAGGCGCAGGGGCATTTCGCCCTGACCGGGGAGTGGAAATTATCTCCACACGTTCTTTACTACTCATAACAACGCAGCTTCAAAGAATTTAAGAGAGGAACCAAACCAATGCCCAGTTACCTGATTGTCCAGCGCGGCCCGGAAATTGGTAAAAGAATTACCCTCAATGATGAATCAACTACTCTTGGGCGCAGCAATGATAACGATATTGAATTGAACGACCCCTATGTTTCCCGGTATCACTCTGTAATAAAGAAACAGAGTGAGGAATTTGCAATTATTGATCTGGGCAGCGAAAATCCGGTTCAAATCCGCGACACCGCTCTTGAGCCGGGTGAACCTTATACTTTGCAGCATCGTGATGTTGTGAGAATCGGCCAGAGTATTTTTAGCTTCCAGAACGGGGCTAGTTTGGCGGCCCGTGCCAGCGAAATGGCTGCCGCCCAGGCCCAACCCCAACCGTCCAGCCCTCAATTTGAAGACAGTGGAGCAACCCAGTTCTTTCCGGGTGTTTCACGCCAGCCAGCCCAGGCTGCCCCGTCTGATTACGCCGTGGCGGTTGATGCGCCTTCGGTTGATAGATCAAACTGGCAAACCGGGCAACTTGAGGAAAGCGCCGGGTACGCGACTTCCCAGGAAACTAGTAATGCTGTGGAATCGGCCTCAAAGGATGAAAATGGCGCGACTGCCGAGCCGGAAGCCGTTTCTATGCCCGCCGAACAGCCCAAAGTGGAACTCGCTGAGTCCCCTATGGAAACCGCTGATGCTTTCGCAGCCGAGGCCGGAACTGAATCAGCTACCCTGGGCAATGCCGCTTTTGCCAATATCTTTACAGCCGAAGCCGGGACTGAGTCAGCCGAACTCGGCAACGCCGCTTTTGCTAATATCTTTACAGCCGAGGCCACCCCTGAATCGGCGGAACTCGATAAAGCGGCTTACGCTAACCTTTTCAAAAACGAAGCCAACCCTGAGTCCGCCGAATTGCACAAGGCGGCTTTTGCCAATACCTTTAAAACTGAGGCCAGCGCCGAATCGGCAGAACTGGCTACAGGAGCTTTTGCTAATACTTTCAAATCGGAAGCCGGAACTGAATCGGCGGAACTGGACAATGCCGCTTTTGCCAATACTTTTAATGCCGAGGCTCCTGTTGAACTAGCCGAACTCGACCCGTCCGCTTACGATAAAATTAATAATCCCCCAGCCCCGAACGTTACGGCTGGTTCGGACAATGAGAAGACTATGACCGGCGGTTATGGCTATACGCCACCCGCGCCGCAGCAAGCATACAACTACAATCAATCCGCCGCGCCGGTTAATTATAGTTACGGTTACAACCAGCCAGCCGTCCAGCCCGACAATGGACACCCGGCGGCCCAAAGCCAGAAAGACCCTTCGGTTTATTCTCAACCGACTATTGTTGGAAATTACGGGGGCTATAGCAGTCCACCGGCCAGCGAAACTCCGGCTGCTCCTCCGAACCAGCCCGCAGCGGTCCCGGCTGAAAATGCCTATGATGCCGGTGACGCGCCGACCGTAATTGGCAATTACGCCGAAATTCTCAAGCAATACCGCGCCCAGGCTGCCGCTGCCGCCAGCCAGGAAGTAGCTCCTGCCGCCAAAGAGGAAGTTAAACCGCCGCCCTATACCCCGGCCAGCAGTCCGAGCCAGCCGACCCCGGTTAACCAGGACGATGACGATGAAAATGGGGCCACCCTGGTAAACACCAATTATGCCGAACTACTGCGCCAGACCAGCACAGCCTTACCCGGACAGGCCAATCCGGTCGAAGCGATGAATGACAGCGAAAAAACGATGGTAGCTGGCAACTTTAACAAGTACCAATCCGGCAGCCAGGCCCAATCGGACAGCGCTTCCTCCGAAACGCAGGTCGCCAACAACCCTACTACTTATGGCTCCTACGGGCAATACGGTTCTTACGGCTCCTACCAGCCCGCTACGGCCCAACCTTTGGCCGATAATGATGAAGATGTTAAAACCACCTTCCTTAATCATCCTTCAACCGGCGAAACTGCCGCCCCAACCAACCAGACTCAGGCCAATCAGGAGCAATCTCCCCAGTACCCGCAAACCGACCAGACTCAGGTCAGCCAGGGTTATGGTCAGTACGGTCAACAGACCGGCCAAACCCCTGACCCGGCCAACCCAGCCAGCCAGTATGGTCAATACGGCCAGCAAGGTTACGGCCAGCAAGGTTACGGCCAGGCTCCCCAGTACGGCCAACCGGGCTACGGGCAAACTCCTCAGTACGGCCAGCCGAATTACGGCCAATATGGTCAGACCGGGCAAGGCCAGGGGCAGGCTCCCCAATATGACCAATACAATCAATATGGTCAGTACGGTCAACCCGGACAAGCTCAACCCGGACAAGCTCAACCCGGACAACCGGGACAGGAGCAAGGCCAGCAGTACGGCCAGTATAATCAATACGGGCAATACAACCAGTACGGGCAACCGGGCTATGGTCAGTATGGGCAATCCCAGGGTTACGGCCAGCAGGGGCAGTCGCAATCTCAAGGTTATGGACAGTCCGGCCAGCAACAGGGTTACGGTCAGTACGGGCAACAGCCCGGTCAAACCCCCGACCCGGCCAACCCAACCGGTCAGCAGCAGTACGGCCAGTATGGTCAATACGGGCAGCAACAGGGTTACGGTCAGCAGTACGGCCAACCGGGACAGGCTCAGGGTTATGGACAATACGGGCAGTACCAGGGCCAGCCACCGGCGAGCGAGCAAGCTCCAGGTCAGGCCGAACCAGGCAAGGTGGTTGATAAATCCAAACAACCTGCCGTTGACCCCGGCGAAGATGCCCCTACCGCCTTTATCAAACTTGATAAGCCTAAGCAGTAAACTGCCAGGTCAGATTCTGGTAACAAATAGAAGGAACCAAGGTTGAGTCACCAGTATCTACAACCGGGCGGCGGTTCACAGCCCATTTCCGGCCTTCCCCTGTCTACTAACAGGGGAAGTTGGACTCCGCCCGGCCCCACCGCCCCTCTGCAAGCGCCCCCAAAACCCAGGCTCTTAATGCTGACCGGCGAACAGGTTGGGCGGGAGTACCTGCTCGCCAACCGGGTCACGACCATTGGGCGGAGCGCCAGCAACGATATTGTTATTGCCGACCCCCGCACCAGCCGCCGCCACGTGGAAATCGTCCAGGAAAACGGCCAGTTCTGGGTGATGGATGCCGGTAGCGCCAACGGTTTCTATGTCAATGACCAGCAAACCCAACGCACCCAACTCCAGAGCGGCGATATAATCACTATTGGCCTGGTACGCATGGCTTTCCAGGTAGGCGACCCGCCTGCGCCTGGCAGTAATACTCAGGAAGCCCCGGCCTCGGTTTCGACTGTGATGCTGGACCCCCAGGCTATTAATCAGGTTTTAAGCCAGGCTGCTAATTTTCAGGCCGCCCCGTCCCTGATTGATGAAAACAACCTGCTGCATATAGACCTGCGCCCTCGCCAGCTAACTTCGTTCGGGCGGGACCATGCCGGGAATGACCTGCTGCTGGATAATCCCCAGATTTCCCGCCGTCATCTGCAAATCGACAATCGTAACGGCACTTTCACCGCAACCGACCTCAACAGCACCAATGGAACCTACGTCAACGGCCAGCGGATTCAAGCGGTCATCCTCAACGATGGCGATATTCTTAATATTGGCCCCTACCGCTTCATGTTCGCTCAAGGTTTTCTGCATCGCAGCCAGGAAGACGAAGGGGTTCGCATTGACGTGCTGAACCTGTCGAAACAGGTCGCGCCCAACCTGACGCTGCTCCAAAATTTGACGTTTACTATTCTGCCGCGTGAGTTTGTAGCTATAGTGGGGGTCAGCGGTTCGGGTAAATCTACCCTCATGGATGCCATCAGCGGCGTGCGACCGGCTACCGGTGGGACCGTCCTCTACAACAAGGCCGAATATTACAACCAGATGGAAGTCTACCAGTCGTCCATCGGCTACGTGCCGCAGGACGACATTGTTCCGACCGAACTGACCGTCAACAAAGCCCTCTATTATTCCGCTAAATTGCGGCTGCCCCAGGACACCACCGAGCCTGAAATCCAGGAACGGCTGGACGAGGTAATAGACGATCTGGACCTGGAACTGCGCCGCAATACGCCCATTCACCTGCTTTCGGGCGGACAGCGCAAGCGGGTTAGTATCGGCTCGGAATTGCTTTCCAAACCGACCCTCTTATTTCTGGACGAACCGACCAGCGGCCTTGACCCCGGTCTGGAAGAACGCATGATGCAGTTCATGCGTAAACTGGCCGACCAGGGCCGGACAGTCGTCCTGATTACCCACGCCACCCAGAACGTTGAACTGTGCGACAAGGTGCTTTTCCTGGCGCGAGGCGGCTATCTGGCGTTCTACGGCTCACCCCAGGAAGCCTTTGAATATTTTGGGGTCAGCCGCTTTTCTGAGATTTATGTAAAGCTTGAACACGAAGCTTCCCCCCAGGAATGGGCATCCCGCTTCTTTGAATCGGCTTACCACACTCGCAACGTAGTTTCCCGGTTGCGGGCCATTTCCCAGGAAGCCAGCCGCTTTGGAGCGTTAGTTATGCCGGCTGAATGGTCACAGACCGTGGAAGTGCCGCCAATGCCAACGGTACTATTTCGCCAGCCCCGGCGGTCTTTGTCAACACCGAACCAGTTCTTGCTACTGGTCCGGCGTTACTTTGAAATCCTGACCAAAGACACCAAAAATCTGTTAATTTTGCTCTTGCAGGCTCCCATAATCGCTGTTATGCTGACCCTGGTCTTCAACCGCAACGACTTCGGGCGGCCCGGCGGCGATTATGGTTCGGCCAAAACGCTCATCTTTCTGCTGGTTATCGTGGCGGTCTGGCTGGGAACCAGTAACGCCGCCCGCGAAATCGTCAAGGAAGCCTCAATCTACCGGCGTGAGCGGCGTATCGGCCTGAAACTAGGCTCCTATATATTATCCAAGCTGACCGTCCAGACCGGCCTGATTCTGGTGCAGATTGCCATGCTGGTCGGGATTGTCTGGGTCGGGGTCGGGCTGGGCGTGCCTTCGCTCGAAAGTATCGGCTATTTATATCTGACGCTGGTCCTGACCGCCCTGGCCGGGGTCACGCTGGGCCTTTTAATCAGCTCCATGACTTCCAACAGCGACCGGGCTACCAGTTTTGTGCCGGTGGTCCTCATACCGCAGATTATTTTCAGCGGCGCGGTCGTTGGCCTCGAACGCATGGGCGCGGTGGGTGAATGGTTCTCCAACCTGATGATAAGCAAGTGGGGCTACCAGGCCACCGGGCGCATTTTAAGCCTGGATACCATTCCCAGCACGCGTGTCCGGTTCAACGGCCCACCGCCCGACCAGGCCAGTCGCATTGAAGCGCTCTTTCCGGGCAGCCTGTTCTTTGACCAGCGCACCTTTGATTGGTATTTAATTCCAAAACGCAATCTGGAGTTTACCTCCGACGTATTCATACAGTGGGGTATTCTGGCGCTTTTTGTGGTAGTAGGACTGGGATTGATTTTAATTTTTCAATTACGCAAGGACCGCCGGTTTACGCGTTAACTTATAAAAATTCGCATTACGAGAACGGAATATGGCTGAAGAAACTAGCAATACCATCGGACAATATGAATTACGCAGCATCCTGGGCAAAGGCGGTATGGCGGCGGTCTGGCGGGCCTACCAGCCCAGTTTAGACCGGGAAGTCGCCATTAAAGTCATGGCGGCTCAGTTTAGCGACGACGAAACCTTTACCAAACGCTTTAATCAGGAAGCCCGTTCGATAGCTCGTCTGCGCCATCCCAATATTCTCGCCATCTATGAGTACGGCCAGGACAAAGGGCAGCCCTACATTGTAACGGAACTGCTGGATGGCGGCACTCTGCGCGAATATATGCGTAAGCCGATGGACTTAAAACGGACCGCCCGGATTATCCACCAGATAGCCGATGCCCTGGATTACGCCCACGCCCAGGGCATGGTCCACCGCGACATCAAGCCGACCAATATCCTGATGGATACCCAGCGGGTCGGCGGTGAGCGAGCCGTACTGGGCGACTTTGGTATCGTAAAGCTGCTGGAAAGTACTAATATTACCCAGACCGGGGTCGGTATCGGCACTCCCGAATATATGAGTCCCGAACAGGCCGCCGGAGAGCCGCTGGACGGGCGCAGCGATGAATATTCCCTGGGGATAGTTCTTTACGAAATGTTAGCCGGGGTAACACCCTACAAAGCCGATACGCCCCTGGCCGTTATGATGGGCCACGTCAATAAGCCGCTGCCCGACCCGCGCACCTTCAATCCGAAGATTTCGCTGGAAATAATAGCGGTGCTGACCAAAGCCCTGGCAAAATATCCCCAGGAACGCTACGAGAGCGCCGGAGCCTTCTCCGAAGCTTTAGAGCAAGCGGCGAGTGTCAGCGGTGGCACAGAAGGCCGGACCAATACCGGCACAGGCGGACTCACCGGCACGGGAACGGGTGCGGCTACCCAGGTTTACTCTGGCCGCCCGGTAGGTGATAGCACGAATAGTTTGCCGAATGCTGCCCTACCGCATCCCACCAACGGTGGAGGCCCCATGTTCACGCCACCCGGTACGGTCCCGACTACAGGCCGGTTTAACCCGAATCAGACGGTTATTTCAAGCGCCCAGGCTTACGATTTTGCCCTCTTACAGGAAGAACAGGGTAATAGTCAGGCCGCTTTTGAAACTTTAACCGATCTATACAAGCGAGAGCCGAGTTACCGTGATGTAGGAACTCGGCTCCAACAATACCAGGCCAAAGGCTTGCAGTACAGCGGCCAGCACACTATTTTCCGCGCCCTGCCTGGACCACGAACCGGAGACGAACTCACTCGCTCCCTGCCGGTCGGCCCTTACAAGAGCCAGACCCAACAGGGCCAATTTATTCCCCAGGACTCCACCGGACTGCGGCCTTTAACCCCTGGCCCGGCCACCAGAACCGAAACCGTTTCAGGACCGGGCGTTAATCAGGTTGGGCTGGCTCCGGTGGCTTCTAAAAAAACGCCGGTAATGTTAATTGGCCTCATCGCCGGGCTGGTCCTGGTAGCAATTGTGGCCGCTGTCGTGGTGCTGGTGTTGTTGCCTAAGCCCACGCCCCCTTCTACCCCACAAAGCCTTGTAAGCACAGTTACATCAGCTCCTTCGACTACCGCAGCCACTACTGCCCCGGCGGTAGCGACCACTGCCCCGGTGGTAGTAGCTACCACTGCCACCGCAGCCACTACGCCAGCCGTGACCACAGCGGCGGTTTCCACGGCCCCGACTACAACGCTGGCCCCCACTACCCCACCCGGTAAAGCGGACCCGGCGGCAATCCAGGCCATGGGAATTTCCAATGCGATTTACAAAACCGATGGCAATCTCGTAAACGGAATTACCGCCCTCAAGGCTTTAGCCGACAAAAATCCCGATAGCTGGGTCACGCAGCGCGAACTGGGCAAAGCCTACTACTGGTATATGCGGGATGATGGCGGAGTGACTTACCTCAAAAAGGCCATCTTGCTCAACCCTGGCGATGCCATGAGCAACGCCTACCTGGCCCTGGCTTACACCGGTATCTTTGACGACAATAACGCCTCCGGGCCTATTTCAAAGGCCCGCGACCTCGATCCAAACTCGGCGGAAGTGCTGGGAGCGCAGGCCGTCACCCTGTTACGGACCGATGTGAACCAGGCTAAAGCCAAAGCCGAGGCCGCCCTTAAAATTGACTCGAATAGCTTGCTGGGGAATTACGCCAGGTGGGCCAGTTTTGTCCAGACCAATGAATTTGATACGGCCTTACCTTTCCTGGATAAGCTAATCAAAAATTATCCCAAACTCGCCGCTTTTTATACCGATAAGGGCTATCATTACCTGCGCGACTCCAACTCGACCGAGGCCACCAAATGGTATAATATGGCCCTGGCGATTGATGCCGATTTCCCGACTGCCCACTCCGGTCTGTGTGAAATTGCCTACCTTCAAGGCGATAATAACAAAGCTGTAGACGAATGTAGTAAGGCTATCAAGACGTATGCGTACGCGGTCTACGGCTATGTCTACCTGGGCTATGCCTATAATAACCTGGGGAAATCCACTGAGGCCGAGGCTGCCCTTAACAAAGCAACCAAATTGGACCTCAAAAACTCGACTGCTTACAACGGTCTGGCCTTTACCTATATTGACCGGGCGGTTAATCCGGCAAACAAGGACAATAAGGAGTTGATCCAGAACTTGCTTACCCAGGCAGTTGATAAGGCCACCCAGGCTATTGAACTGGATCGCTCTTATGCCGATGCTTACTTCAACCAGGGTTACGCCTATTCACTCATGGGTAAGTATAGCGCCGCTACAGCACCCCTGGTAAAAGCTACCGAACTTAGAACAGACTCAGCCAACTATTTTACCGTATTAGCTTATAATTATTTAAAACTTACTGATAAAGGCAACGCTCGCCTGGCAATTGACAAAGCCCTGGCTTTAGAACCAAATAACGAGCAAGCTAAAGCGGTCTTAAAGGCCATCCAGGCAATTGGAGGATAAGTATTGTTCCGGCACTCGTTCCGTTTAATCGTAATTTCCTGGCTTTCCCTGACTCTTCTGGTCCAACTACCCGGCGCGGCCACTTCGGTAGCCCCCGACAACTCAATGAATCTCCAACCTGCCGCTATTACCCGGAGTATTGCCAGCCTACCTGCCGCCGCCGATGCCGGTACAACCTACCTTAACAAACTCTTTGGGAATTTCGGCCCAACCATAAAAAACGTTGGCAATTCGGCCACTGCTACTTCCACCCCGGCGGAATGGTTCTTGATTATTTTTGGGACAATAGTCTATGGTCAGATAGCCCTGCTGGTGGTCCTGTGGATACTTTTCACCTCGGACCTGCTGGGTATAATCGTGGGGATTTTGTTAATTGGGATTTGCCTGGCCTTTACCCTACCGCGTAAACCACGCGCTATTGCCATGTTCGTGTTGGCTTGCGTTAACTTTATCCTGGGAACCGGGATAACCCTGGTAGTGGCCTTTACCGAAGGCGTGCCAACCGTCCTGATTTCGCTCATTCCATTGGGCATCCTGGTCTGGTTGGCGCTGCGGCAAGTTAATTTTCATTTTACCGCCACCGTGAATTCCTGACTACCAAAAGTTATGTAAAGGAGATAAATATGCCCCAGAGCTTTTTAGTAGTGCAAAGAGGAACCGAAATCGGCGCTAAAGTGCCGCTCAAACACGGCCAGACTTCGCTCGGTCGCAACCCCGACAACGATATTGTGATTAATGAGGTGGCCGTTTCGCGGTATCACGCCCTGGTACGCTTCAACGAAAGAACCGGGGAAATATCTATTATGGACCTGGGCAGCACCAATGGGGTAACAGTAAACAACACCGAAATTAAGAGCGGGACACCCTTTACACTCCGGCAGCGTGACACTATTTTCGTGGGCCGGGCCGTTTTTAATTTGCAAATCCGCCAGGATAACTATGCACCAACCAGTTTACCGACCATTGCCGAGGACGACCGGGACCATACTTTGCGCTTTAATATGCCGGTCCATTATGGACACCATACCCGGCGACTCTCCAGCTAATTGAAAAGTCGCTACCACTGCTACTGATTACTCTAAACCGTTTCAACCGGGCTGGGTTTGGCAAAAATCTCGCGGATACCCTCGACCGTACCGTTCTGATAAGTTTCTCCGGCCACCCGGATAGCGTGCTTGATACCCTCGGCGGTCATCCGGCCATGCGTGATAATCACGATGCCGTTCACCCCCAGGAGGGGAGCGCCGCCGTATTTTTGGTAATCCATACGCTCGCGGACTTTCGCAAAAGCTGGTTTCAGCATCAAGGCCAGCAGCTTGTTAAAAATATTCGAGGTCAGTTCTTCCCGGATAATTTTCAGCAGCAGCGCAGCAATACCTTCGCTGGTCTTCAGCAGCACATTGCCGGTGAAGCCATCGGTCACGACTACATCAAACTCACCGCTTGGAACGTCCTTGCCTTCGACATTGCCGCCAAAATTAATACCGGGTGTCTGCTTGAGCAACTGGTGGGCCTCCTGGACTATCAAACTGCCCTTGTTTTCTTCCTCGCCATTACTCAACAGCCCGACCCTGGGATTAGCTTTTTTGAGAACCTTCTTGGCGTAAACCACCCCCATCTGGGCAAATTGGACCAGATATTCCGGCTTGACTTCGGTATTAGCTCCTACATCCAGAACCAGGATAGGGCCGCTTTTTGCCGGAAAGACTGTCGCCAGGGCTGGACGCTCCACCCCTCTAATACGTCCGGGCGCACCCAGGGTAGCCCCTGCCATAGTGGCTCCACTGTGACCAGCCGAAACAAACGCTTCGGCCTCGCCTTTCTTAAGCAGGTTCAAGCCGACCACCACCGAAGAATCTTTCTTGCGGCGGATTGCCTGGGCCGGGTGTTCCTCCATTTCGATTACTTCTGTCGCATTGACTATGGGCAGGCGTTTTTCCAGTCCGCCTGACAAATCGTGTTTGGCAAGCTCGGCCCGTATGACTTCTTCTTTACCTACCAGGATAATCGTCAAATCCCGGTCGGCATATTCGCGGGCGGCCAATACGGCCCCGGCTACCGGC
Source organism: Chloroflexota bacterium (assembly GCA_043727245.1). Classification (GTDB taxonomy): domain Bacteria; phylum Chloroflexota; class Chloroflexia; order Chloroheliales; family Chloroheliaceae; genus 54-19. Next base: position 16,826 of record JAYSYV010000481.1, read on the forward strand.
GATTTCGGGGCATCATCTCCGCCCATCGCATCCAGCGCAATTCGCATCTTTTTACCTTTAATAACATTATTCTACAGGTATCGACCTGATTATATTACAAGAAGGGAGACAGGTAAAATTGGGCCTATGGCCTGGCGCTGGCCGGACCATGTTATAATGCCTGTAGGCAAAACATGGTCCGGCGAGAGAAAGGAAACTTCCCATTATGGCCCCTCCCAAAATCTTTACCCTGGAAGAAGCAACTTCTCTGATGTCCCAGGTACGCGAATATGTCCAGCAAATCCAGGCTCATA
>JAYSYV010000482.1:0-1791 GCA_043727245.1 Chloroflexota bacterium
TGAGGAATATAGGGTAAGGGCTTTGATATTGTTACCAGTGGAATTGCAGGTAGAGCTAATATAGGATGCCCGCAATGTTTCCCGAACATCCGCACTTTGTAACCATCCTGCGTACCCTCCCAGAGTTTATCGGAGGCGTAGTTATAGCGCAGGTTTTTCCAGAGCATTGAGTTATCGAACAAATCCTGGTCATGAGTTAGAAGGCGAAAGATTGAACTGGACGCGATTACAATCAACTTGAGTTTGGGCCGAGAGATAGCGACATTCAGCCGGTTAAGGTTAATCAGGAAGCTCGCTTCGGCCAGGACGTAGCCGGGGTCGGAAGCGGTGGCTGAGACAATAATAACGTCCCGTTCTCCACCCTGAAAACGCTCGACCGTATCAATAGCGTCAGCCGAGGCCAGGGTGGCAAACCGGCGGCGCAAGCTGGCTTTCTGAGCGTTGTGAGGGACGACAATTCCGAGACCTCTGATAGGGTCAAGGCCCAGGTCCTGTTCGCAGCTCGTAATCAGGCTGGATGCCAGTTCTATCTCTAGCTGGTTGAACTGCTGCGAAGATTGCTCGTTATGCTCTATTATCACTACCGGGTAATCCGGCCGCAAAGCTTCCCGGACAAAGTTGGATCCTGAAAAAGTGCTTGGTAGGTCTGCCAGCACTTTCTGGCGACGAGAATGGAAATTGATACCGTCTTTACGGTAAATATGTTCTCCCAGGAAAGCAGCGTGGACCTGATGCAGCCGGAAGCTTTCGTCTAGACCTTCTACCGGGAAGCCTTGGTCCAGCAGAGTTTCAAAGATTGAGCGTTGCGGTTGATGGTCGAGAGCCGCCCGTTTACGCTCGTTTTTCCATTGATGGGCCAGGATAGGCGGCATCTGACGGTGATCGCCTACTACCAGGATTTGGCCGGTCGGTTTTAGAAAGGCCCCGGCTGTTACCGCTTCGGGCAAACTCATCTGACTGGCTTCGTCTATTACCAGCAGGTCAAACAGCTTCAAATTCCAGTCCATCTGTTTGCCGGAGAATTGTTTCACCAGGCTGAACAGGCCGCCCGGCGTTCCACCCATTACTGCAATATTGGCTGAAAAAGCTGCCGCGCACTGGTCAGCCCTGTTAGCATTAAGATCTCGAACCCCTGCCGGAAGTCCGTCTCTACCCTCAGCCGTAACCTTAAAAATTTCTATCTGTCCCAGGCTGCGGCCTTCCCTGGTTTGCTTTAAGGTTTTAAGCCGTGCGGCAATACTTTCCAGCACCAGGTTTGTCGCCTTATGAGTCCGGGCGCAGACAGCCACTCGCAAAGGCCGCTCGTCCGCGACGAAAAGGCGGGACAGGACAGCCCAACCTAAAGTTGCTGTTTTACCACTGCCGGGCGGGCCTTGTACACAGAGAAGCGGCTTATCCTGGTGGCCTCCAATCAAACGTTGTTGGGCCAGGGTTGGTGGCGCAGCTCTTTCTAACTGGTTTACAACGGTCATGAACATAGCAGCCCGGTTGGACTTCACCGGTAGAAGTTTCACCGGGCCAATTCCGGCCAATAGACGATAAAAGTGATTAGTATCGCTATGGCGCAAAGCTTCCAGGTATTTATCCGAGTTGAGGTCATCCGGCATTTCATCCAGGGTATAAAACTGGCCTGGTGTGAGGTCCAGTTTGAGGTTATGCCCATATTTATAGCTGCTATTTTTAAAACTCAGGTAACTCAGCCTAATCAAGGCCGGTGAGGCACGAAACCGTTTCTATAATGAGTTAGGGCCTCTAAAGCTGAGCTGTCTGTGGATGCTAGAGCATTTCAAA
>JAYSYV010000483.1:0-1791 GCA_043727245.1 Chloroflexota bacterium
CCCAACTCATCGTGGATGGCTTTTAATTGTTCGCGCAGGTAAAACTCGCGCTGATTTTTATCAATAGACTGGCGCACTTTGGTGCGGATGCGGTTGTCCATTTCTAAAAGTTCGATCTCACCGGCCAGCATTACATTGACCCGTTCCAGCCGCTCGAACTGGTCCAATTCCTCCAGGACGGCCTGTTTGTCGGGGACGGTGGTAGCAGCGGCTACTTTTGGCATGTGGGCGGCTACATAGTCCGCCAGCGGGCCGGGCCGCTTGAACGAATTGGCCTGGTCTACCGAGTCGGCCCCGACACGGGTGCTGAGTGTGCCAAGTTGGGCGTAAAGCTCACCGGTATGGCGCATCGTGGACTCGACCTGGGGTGTCACTACACCACCCAGTTCTTGCAATTCGTGAACTTCAACCAGTTGAATCCGGTTGGAATGCCCGGTGACGGTGTGGAAACTATCAATGCGGACCCGGCAGATACCTTCTACGCTAATTTCGGTGCTGGTCGTGCCTTCGGCTTGCTTCTGGACACTGGTTACTTCGACCAGCGTGCCGACCGCGTAAAGTTCATTAATGTAAGCGCTACCTTCGGGAATCTGGTCGCGTTCGCGCTGGGCGGCGACCACAATCCGGCTCTGGTGGCGGGCCTGGGCTTCTTCCAGGGCCATCTGGGAGCGACTGCCGATTACCAGTTTGATTGGCACGCGAGGGAAGACCACTACATTCTTTAATGGAATAAAAGGATAGAACAGGGTTGCTTTTTCGTTCTCTCCATCGTTTACGGAAAGGGCCGCTTCCTCTTCGTCGGGAGCAGGTAAGGAAGGAGTAACCGCTTTATTGGCATCGCTCATATGAATTTCCCTTCTAGCACACTGCTTACCGGCCTGTTATCTGGCTAACATTTGACCGGCAACAGGTTTGGTGTGTACTGACAAAACCTGAGAATGCGCTTATGATGTGACTGGTGTAGCGTGCAGCTTATATAATTGGATGACGATGTTTCTGTATTGTAGCAGGATGAAAATTAATGTGTTTAGAAAATATCTGCCAGAATACGTTAAGGCTGCATTTATCAAAAGCTTAAAATCAAGCTACCTGTAAGCTGCTTAACCGCTCTGCATACGCAGCCTACAGGGGAGATTCAACTGATTTGTTACAACATTTTGTTATAATAATTGGGTAAGTTAACCCGATTGATTTTATTGTATACCATGAAGATAACGAAGAAGATAACGGAACTATTAAATGTTTAATACTTTTTCGGATTATACCGGAATTGCGCTGAATTCTGAAACATTACACCGAAGCAAGGTGTCTAACCGGTTGAGCCACATAAAATGGGCAGCAAATTAAGAAAAATTAACTAGTTTGAAGAAAGTGGGCAAAAAGTGCTATCGAATGAAAATCGTCAGAACCCCAACAGCAGCAATGCCTGGAACCAGCCCTATATCCCGACCACTTCACCCTATGTCGCCCCAGCCGAGCCAGCGTATGAAGCTCGCCTCAAGGAAGCGACCAAACGGGTTCATAAGAAATTAAACTTTTACCGGACTTTGACCAGCTACATCATTATTAATGCTTTCCTGTGGATTTTATGGCTGATGACAGGCTCCAGTTATCCCTGGCCTATCTGGGTGTCGCTGGGTTGGGGTATTGGCCTGGCTTTTCAGGCGCTGGACGCTTTTGCGCTCGGCATCAGCGAGCGGCAGCGTCAGCAAATGATTGAAGAAGAAATGCGCCGGATGAGCCACCGGTAGAAGACCGTGTAAAACGTTAAGCGGATAACGTGGAACCTAA
>JAYSYV010000484.1:0-5674 GCA_043727245.1 Chloroflexota bacterium
TCCAGATAATAAAGCGGCTGGTTTTTGATACAAGCGCACTGGCGAGGCTAACCCTTATGCAAAAATTTCAACAGCCGGTTAAGTTGTTTTCGCCTTTCGGGGAACAAGAATAGTTCGGCCAGAAGAACTGCCAGGGGTCTGGGCGCAACCGCCATCAGTAAAAACCAGCCTGTAAACATCATCTTCATGGGCCAGGAAATATCAAAGCGGCCGGAAGAAGCCCTGATGCCATCCACCAACATTAGCAGGAGCCGCTCTTGCCTGAGAGGGTGTGCCTGCCGTTCAAGTTTATACGAAATCATCCTGTTACTAACATAGGATACCGAAAGAAGATCACCGCTTTTTTTAGGCCGCCCCTCCAACTCCAGGCGCTCGGCAAATTGCTTGATAAACCGGTTGGTAAGTGCCATATATTTTATGGTCTGGCGTATCGAGGAGAGATTCAGGGAAGAAGCCTCATAATTGTTTGCTTCGTGTACCCGGTAATAGGCTCCCACATCTTCGATAAATACAACCGGACCGTAAAGCGGCATGAGATGTGATAAATACCAGTCTGCTCCTACCGGCCCGTATTCCTGTTGCGGGACCGGGAAAATTTCTCTTAAAAATCTGGCCGGGAAGGCGTTACCGCTTGTAGCCATCCAGGTTTGATCATACGGAAACTTGAGTACAAAAGGCCGCATATCGCCACTTCGCAAGGGCATGTGAAGCGGCGGCTTGATCTCACCGGTTGGATTACCGGCGGTATCGATTACAGCCAGGCGATACTCCACTTTGGCGGTGGCGGGGCTGGTTTGGAAAACTTCGCTCACCATTTTGGCCGTACCGGGTAACAATATATCGTCGGCATCCAGGAAGATAACAATATCACCCCGGCTTTGAAAGAAACCGGCATTAAAGGCCGAAGCCTGACCGCCGTTTTCTTTCAGGACCGGTAAGATCCGGTCACCGTACCCGCTAATAATCTGGCGGGAATGGTCCGTTGATCCATCATCTACTACTAGCACTTCCAGATTAGAGTAAGTCTGCTCGAGAGCGCTGGCAATGGCATCTTTCAAGAAACGGCCATAGTTGTAGTTGTTAATAATAATGCTAACTAAGGGATCAGGCTTCATTATAATATAAATAACATGCTTGCTATATAGGACTTTATGCTATCGCCGATGAAAATAATAGGTTTTAATCTGTTACCGGGTCCGGGTACAGCCGGCGGACAGGGGCAACCGCCCTGAATACAACCGGCTACTACTATTGCATTGCTCCCCGGTATAATTTAAGTAATTCACGGTCACTTAGCGTCCCCACGTCCTTCTTACCTAAAAAATAGTAGCCAGCCGCCGCATCCGAAGCACCCGGCTTATCTGCAAGATAATAATCAAAGTACTTGAGCCAAAAGCCGCTTAACCTGGCGAAAGCACGCATAAAAGCTCGCGCCGGGGTAGTTTTTACAAAACTTAAAAGAAAGTATTCGTAAGACCAGGCTAAAGCCATTCCCGGACCGCAAACTACTCCACTTGATACCTCCTCAAAGTGTCTGAAGAGCCGGCGATGACCCAGGTGGGTGAAGCGGGTAAAATCATAACGGCCTAAATGTACCTGTTGCATAAAAGGAGTTTCGGCATAAACTAGCCCTCCCTGTTTTAAAACCCGGTGAATCTCTTCAACACATCTATAGGGGTCTACTACATGTTCTAAGACCGCTTGAACAATTACTCCATCAAAAGAGGACTCCTCAAATGGTATGTCGTGGGCATCACAGATAAATTCGGTACGTACTCCAAAACTAACATCGGTCTCCACTAATTCCAGCCCCGGATGTGAGAACAAACCAGCCGCTCCCGAACCTAATATACTGCCACCGAGTACCAATACTCTGGGCTTAGCCGCCTGACCCAGGAGAAGTGTCAGAAACTCTTTATAATTAATCTTAGCCTTTAAATTTACACTGTTATCCGGTATAACCCGCCGTAAGTAAGCCACTATTCCTGGCTCGGATTTGAAAGTAGTGCTTTTTAGGTCTGTAAAATCGCTTATCGAAAAAATACTTCTCTGCTCATTTATAAGTACAGGAATACCGTTTACTACCGGAAAAGAAGCCTTACATGCAGGGTTTAAACAATTTAACCTGTCATCTTCTCCGGCTAATTTCGATTTACAGACCGGACAACATAATTCAGCCAGCCAGCCTTTGGTTCCTATAATTTTCTTAATCATGTGTATTATTCAGTCTTACTGCAATGATTCTAATATTTATTTAAATGTTCAGTTCCTTCCAGCAAAACGCTTCCTTTACCACTCAGGGCAGGTTGTAAGTAACCTGGCGGTAGACTACCGCAGGAGCGCCAGCCTTATAAAGGGAAGCTTCGATTTTCCCGCCTGAAGGCAGACCGGGCGGCAGTGCGAGTGTAGTTTCCCATTGTTCAGCCGGTTTTAAGGTTATGGCCGCCCACTCCTGCAGGTTCGTGCTGCCACTCTTAACTTGCAGCTTATAGGTTGTTACAGTTGCTTCCTGATTATTAAAGCCCAGCCGGAGCCGGTCCTGGCTGGCAGCATTGTCGGGAAGAAGCCAGAGCCGGGTAAAACCGGGAGTGCTCTGGTTCATGGCACTGTTACGGGTTACCACTAAAGCGGCTATTACTATCAAAGCGGCCAGCGAGAAAAGTATTAACGGACGAAGGCTGGACCGGTTGAATTGAAGGCCAGCGCCACCGGCAGGAAATAAACGCTTCCTGCCGGGGCCGAAAAAAGCCACTCCACCGGCGATCAAAGTGATACTACCCAGGAGTATGAGCCAGGAAACAGTTCCCAGGCCCCAGGGGGTCCAGTCAAGTACAAAGCCGCTTAACACGGCCAGCACCAGGCTCAACCCCAGACTTAACAGCACCTGCTCGGCCGTAGTCAGAAGGCTGTGGCGAAAGAGGGCCACGGTAAGGACGAAACCTGGCAGGACCACTACCAGGGGTACAACTAAAACCTGGACAATCGAACCGCCATCTATTAACCCCAGGATCATCAATCCAAAGCCGATCAGCCCCAGGGCCAGTAACGATTGAAATCTAACCGGCACCGGATATTGCTCCTACATCATAGATGATGATATCGCCGCTATCGAAAATTCGTTTTACCCCCGTAATATTATTAAACTTATCCAGAGCCTCGGTAATTGACCCGTTTGGATAAAAAGAGGCGGCCAGATAGGGAGCCTGAGCGAGCCTGCGGTCAACCACAATATATTTCAGTAAGCCTCGCTGGATCTGTTCGATTTGCTCAGCCTCCAGCCGGGGTGCAAACAATACCCAGGCCATATTAATTCCACCACTGAGGGTTGTTGAAACGTTCTGGTCTCCATAAGAACCCATGAGATTCATATTGGTTCCGTAAACGCCCATAAAATTATTCGGCCCCAGGTAAGTGTTGGCCCATAGAGCGGCTTGTATCCCCTGCGGTTCAATTGAAAGAGAACCCTCTTCTACCTTATAAGCTCCTGGCAAAAGCTGCCGGGGATTCCAGCCCGCGATAATTCCGCCTAACAGCATAACCGAAAGACAGGCGCTGAAAAGAAAAGGGCCGGCCTGTTTTAACCCTTTTGGAAAGGGAAAAGTTGCGATCTGAAACACGCCCAGGGCGAAAACCAGGCCAACTCCTAGAAACAGAAATTCGGAAGAACGGTTGGCGGCTTCCCAGCCGGCCCTGGTCAGGCGGAAAGCCAGGCTTACCGGGTATAACAGGGCCGCCGCCGCCAGCGTAAGAACTAAAGGGTTGTTCAGGTACTTTTTCCAGATCCGCCAGAATCCAAAAGGCAGCACCAGCAGAATTAAGCCAACCGCCCCGAAGGCGACAAACCGCTCCCACAGTGGCGAAGATACTCCGGTAGTAGAATTTTGAAACAACTGCCGCCCGCTATCCCCCTCCTGAGCAATTAAATTACCCATTTCCTTCGCCGCCGCTTGGAGATGAGGAGAAAGATAGCCTATAATTATGCCAGCTATATTTAGAATCCAGGCTAAAACGGCCACCAGCATAAAAATAGCCATACCGCCCGGGCCGGGCCCGGGCCGGGCCGGCTTACTACTCTGTTTTGTATTCTTTAATTTATCCAAAAAAGTCCATAAAACCAGCAGGCCCAGGACAACATAAGAGGTGATATGGTGCGTCATTACTACGGCGCTGCCAGTTATTACCGCCGCTACCGTTAAACCTTTAGCCCCCGCTTCAAACCGGTCCAGCTGCTGGCGCCGCACTATGACAAACAGCAACAGCCCGGCCAGCGGCAGAGCCAGCGATTCATAGGAGAAATCGGCATCGAAAAAGACAAAATTGGGGTTAGTCATATAGACCAGCGTGGCTATCCCGGCCAGGCGGCCAGACCGGCTAAGCTCTTTAAAAATCAGGTAAAAGGACAGCAATAAGACAATACGCCCTGCCCCTAATATTATAATACCGGCGGTAAAATAGGGTAATCCGCTTAACTTTACCAGGGCTCCCGTTACCATCTCCAGGCCAGGATATAAGGCACTGCTGGGAAGTAAGGGGTTTACATTAAACAGGTGGTCACTTCTTACGAGGTCGCTAAGAGTGCGCCAGTGCAAAAACTCGTCAAAGGAGGTAAAATTAACCGGGCTATGCATTATCTTGACCAGGTACAGAAAAAAACCGGGTATCAAAACCAGCCCCAGGTTTTCCCGTTCTCCGGGCCGCCCGAAGGCCAGCCGGCCGGCCGCTGGCCCGAATAAAAGTATCAGCCCACTCCACAACAGCGTACCGGCCCAGGCTTCCTCGCTCCTGGCAGCGGTATACGCCAGCGAAATCAGGAGCAATCCGATTGCACCGATTACACTATATTCGGGTAGCCAACCCCAGCTTCTATGGTGCGGTGGTCTGCCGGTACTTATTTTGACGGCCACTGAAGGTACCGGCACTTTCACTCTGGCCTGGGTAATATTCGCAGCGTGTTCCCGTGGTCGCCTGACCGTGTCCAATCTGACACCTGACATGATTCTTTGCATAACTCTACCTCACCTCTGGTACGATAAGCACCTTTGTGTAATTGTAGAGCAAATTCCAGTAAACTGCTACAAGGCGCGCTACTGTTAAACCCGACGCCGAATTAACCGGACCTTCCTGGTCGAGAAGGGCCGCTGCCACTTCAGGCAGGCCGGTAACAGGCGCCTGGCTAAGCTTATTGAGACCGGTTCCTTCCACCTTGATTGCTGGCCGTGGCGGGCGCTGTTGCTGCATCCGGGAGAGCCTCACGATACCCAAGTTGTCCTCCCTAGAGTACTTTGATAAAGAGATAACAACTGCCGGGCGCAGTCGTCCCAGGTGGGCAGGAGCGGGGCTTGCTTTAAAACCGGCTGCTCTATTTGTTCAAGGATAGCCAGGGCGATTTGCCTGGGTGTGCTTTTAAGTGAAATTGCCCGGGCTAATCCCTGTTCAGCCAACTCTTTTAAGCCGGAATTATCAGCCACAAGTACGGGCCGTCCCAGCCTGACGGCCTCCAGCACTGCTATGGGGTGGGTTTCGTACTCACTCAACAAAGCCACCAGGCAAGCCCTGGAAAGCTCCAGGGCCATTCTAGCCCGATCCTTAGCCGGAATGGCCCGGATTTCCACCCGGTCAGCTACACCCAGTTTTTGAGCCTGCTTTAACAGGGCCGCCTCGTAGGGTCCGCTGC
>JAYSYV010000485.1:0-5673 GCA_043727245.1 Chloroflexota bacterium
GGATTGATTAGTAAATAGTAAAATTTATGTGCTTTTAACACATTGACAATTGCGGTTTTTATTGTATTATTTATATATAAGTATTTTAATATTATTTACTTAATAATATACTTAATTGTTGGTTAATGGGTGTATCGGCGCTTTCCCTACTATTTCCAGCGCACACATTACATATAGAGAAAGTCATTATGAAACAGGATATTATCAACCTGATAAACCAGGCTGTTGGCGAGGCTAATCAGGGAAATAGGCAGCAGGCTCAGTTTATATTTGGTAGAGTCCTGGAATTAGACGCTCAGAATGTGACAGCCCTTACCTGGCTGGCTTTTCTAACGACTAACCCCTTTGAAGCGGTTGAACTGTTGGAAGGGTTACTAAATCGCAACCCGACCCATGTCAGGCTCCAGCCTTACCTGGACCAGGCCCGTGTCCGCTGTAACGAGTTAGCGCAGTATACGAAACAAAAGCAAGAGCTTCTCGAAGGTAGTCCCGGTAGTTTTCGGCTGCAACCGAGCCGCAATTCTTACGAGTATCGCGACATTGCGCCCAGCAACCGCTCGGTACCTTTCCTGGGTGAATTTCTTATGCAGGAAGGTGTCATAAGCCAACACCAACTTAATGTGGCTTTACGCACTCATTACGACATGGCCTTACGGGGCCAGCCGAAAAAAGTCGGAGAAGTCATGATTCAGCTAGGGTTTTTGACCGACCAACAACTCGAACACTCGCTGTCGCTGCAACGTAGCGCCTCGAACCAGATCTTTTAAGGCTGATTTCCCTCTTTTAATTTCAACGTATCGTTTAAAGCCAGGGCATTTTCTACGATAATGGCCCATTCCTTTGATTTGGGGTCAATTACCTCGAAATGACCCACTCCCTCCAGGCTTACCAGCTTTACCGGGTCGCCCAATAACTCGGCTTTTTCAAAATATTCCTGACTAAGAGTATAGGGTACATCGGGGTCTTCGGTCCCGTGAATCAAGACCTGGGGAATGCCCAGCGGCAAGAGTTCGTAGGGTGAAGCGCCATAATAGCGTTCCGGGTACTGGTCGGGTGAGCCGCCCAGGAAGGACTCTACTACGCTGTCGCTCAACATCAGCTCGAAGCCCCGGCGCAAATTTGATACTCCGGCCAGCGAGATAGCGCCTATCAATTTCAGGGGGTCGCGATTATAAAGTTGGTCGGTATCAGCTATTTGAGGCCGCGCGGCCAGCCAAAGGGCTAATTGGCCGCCCGCCGAGTGGCCCATTGCTCTAACATTTTTCAAATCGAGTTGGTATTCGGCGGCAATTCCGTTGAGGAAATCGGCGGCTTTTCCGGCATCTAATAGCGTGCCAGGCCAACCGCCGCCCTCATTACCGATGCGCCGGTATTCGATGTTCCAGGTAGCGAAGCCCAGGTCGGTCAGAGCCTGGCAGAAGTGACCCATAAATTCCAGGCCAAAACGGGAGCGCCAGAAGCCGCCGTGAATTACTATGATGACCGGGTAAGGTCCGGGTTTGTTGCCGGGTAGGCGCAGGTCGCCAAACTGGTACTGCTCGCTGCCGTAGGCCAGCCGTACCGTGGCCGGGGGTGATTCGGTATCGAAAATCCAGAGGTCCATGCGGGTTAGTCTTTTCCCTCTAACAGGTTATGTATAAGGTTCTTTAAAATGCGGCGGTCACGTGCCGATAATTTGTTGAGATTGGTGGCCGAGAGCAAGACCCCCAGTTCGGGGTCGTCCAGGGTATTTTCGGATTTGAGCCGGGCGGTGCGGTGTCCGGCCAGGGCCAGCAGCCAATCTTCATCCTGACCCCAGCGGATGGAAATTTTCTTGATAGTGTAGGGGCTGGGGACGTGTTCGCCACTTTCAACTTTACTGATGGTGGCGTTAGATAGGCTGGTAAGCGAGGCAAATTGGTTTCACCCAAGACCGCGGTTTTCCCGGAACTCATGGAGCCATCTCGCGAAGGTTTGCGCGATTTCCTCGGCCATTAAAATAGTCCTGCCCTCTTGAGATTTAATCTAAATGGTATTTTATACGTATGGATGTTAACACTCCCGGTTAAAATTTGTCAACCTGGGGAGGTGTTCAGTAGAAATTAAGCGGGGGAAATAAGTCCTGTATAAGCCCAAACTAACTTATATCCTATTGATTGTTTGGAAAAAACCGATATAATCTTAACAGGTAAACATAACATTACTTAAAACAGTGCATTTGAGGCTAAAATCTGGGGTGAACTGGTTTCGTAGAACGTTAAACGGCGAACGTAAATTATCCACTGAAGGTTACACTACAGGCTGGTCCTTGTTAGATAGTCTATATATGCCAGGTTAAACGCTCGACGAAAAACCCCCAGTATAGAGGCCGTCCTTGTCCAGGAGGCTTCGCGGCCAACAGCCACCGCCAGGAAAGCTGGTCAGCATTCGGTCCCGCCAACAACCGAAAAGAGGAGTCTAACTAATGAGCATGAACCGGGATACCGATTTGTTATTACAATCGGGTATTGCTGCGGTACGAAGCGGTGACAAACGCGAAGGGGCCAGGTTATTGGCCCAGGTGGTCCGAAAAGAACCTCAATCGGAAGATGCCTGGTTCTGGTTGGCGGCGGCTACCGACCAACCGGCAGAAGCGGCGGCCTGTTTACGGCGGGTACTGGCTATCAATCCGAACAATGGCCGCGCCCGCCAGGCTCTTAACATGCTCGACACCGGACAAGGCCAGGCTGCTTTTAACACCGGCCCGCTTGAGCCTGGGCCTAATCCTGATATGGGAAATCGCCCACTCAGTACCGGTGATTTAATCTCACCCTACAACACTCCCAGTGAGCCGGTAATTGCCCCGGTTCCTGCGCCACCTCCACCGCCTTTTGGGGCGACCAATCCTTATAACAATGAACTCGCGCCTTCGCCGGTTGCGCCACCACCTTTTGCATGGTCGCCGCCTAATGGTAACGCGGAAGCTCCGGTTGATCCTTACAGCGTCAATGACCCCTATAATGTCAATACTATGCCCTCGCCCGCCCAATCAAACCTGCCGCCGCCACCACCTTTCATGGGCGGAGGGGGAGGAGTACGCCTGGGCCATTTGGACCCTAATGCCCCGGCTGTTCCAAATAACCTGGCTTTTGCCGGTCCAACCGTTTCTGACCCCGGCGCGGAGTTACGAGCAAGTTTGCTGCCCATTACGCCGGTTAATGCCGCTCCCTACCCACCGGCGAACGGGCAGACATCTGCCAGACGAGGGCTTTTTGGACGGCGCAAGAATGTGGTGGTAGTGCCGGGACAGGTCGTAGTGGTTAAGAAAAAACGCCGGTTGAATCCTTTATTCCTGGTTCTGGCGATTTTAATCATCATTCTGGCGGGCCTGATTGGCTACTTCCTGATGCAAAAACCGGCAACTAATACCGTGGCCGAAGTTCCTGCCGCCGACCAAACCGCTACCGCGGTGGCCCTTACTGCGACCGTTTTGTCGGGTACACCCGGTGCGAACGGAACTGCCGGGGCCGGAACAGTTAGCGGCACGCCCGGTGGGGCTACCGGCCCTGGCGGAGTCAGTGGTAGTGCCGCTGCGAATGGCACTCCTGGAGTTGGTGGGACTGTTGCCAATGGCACTCCTGGAATTGGTACAGGTGGGATTGCTGCCAATGGCACTCCGGGTATAAATGGTACCGGCGGGGCTAATGTTACCGCCGGGGCTGGCACAAGCCAGGCCGGACTTCCCACGCCTACCCCGCAAAACGGTACTGCTGCACCTGGGACTAGCCCTGCTAATCAAACCGGGCCGACTGCGACCGCTGCCTCCGGCACTTCACCCAACACCGGAACGGGCGGGGAATTTCCGGGCGGCACACCGGCCCCAGGCACTACACCGAGGGCTACTCCAGCCGGTTTAGGTCCGGACGTGCCACCCGCAACTGTGCGCGATAACCGGCCACCGCCGGAAGTAGTTAGCTATGTAAATAAAACTGCCAACTATCTGAATAATTCCCAGTTTTTTGAGGCAGCCGTGGCGGAAGGTATCGTTAAACCTTACCGGGCCGGGCGGATAAAACCAGGGGTTACTTTGATTAACCTACCCCAGATACGTATTCCCGGCGGTAGTGTTAACTTTATTCCAGCGATAGGTACTCCCGGAACTACCCCCGGCGCTCAACCTACCACTACGCCTAACCCAACCGTGATTGCGGGCGCAACTCCTGGACCTACCACTACTACCAACCCCAGTGGGGACAATGTTAATCCCCAACCTGCTAATGGTACTCCGGGTACAGCCGCCCCCGGCTCAACTCCCAGGGCTACTACAGCCCCGACCACTACGGCTCCGCCCGCCAATACGCCTGTGCCAGGCTCTACCCGGTTAGCGGCTGGTAATATTCCACCTGGGGCAGTGCAATATATCTATAATGGACCAAACGGGCCAGAGTTATATTATCTGGTGAATTTTAGCGGCGCAGAAGACATGAGTTCACTGACCCTTTCTCTGGGGCAACTTGCACGGGTGCTAAAAGATCAACCGGTCCCGGCGGGGGGTTACGAATTGAACCAGGTTGCGCTGGAATATGCCAACGACCTGGCCTATATGGCTAATTCTTTGGACCGCTTTTTTCAAACCGGGCAGATTTCCAACCTGGAAGATTTAGCTAATTATTATGATAAAGCGGTCCGTGACCGGGAGAGATGGGCCAAGATTGTGGCCGCAGGCTATCCTTTCCGTATAATTCTTTAGTTTCAAACTCAGGGCTTATTAAAAAAGGTAGCGTTGGCTGCCTTTTTTATTTTAACCCCAGGTTAATTTAATTCCGGCCCGGCCATTTAACCTGGATGGGCCACCGGCAAAATGTTATAATCAGTCTTGCCAGGATATTTAAGCTTACTTTGCCCGCCCAAATCGGGGTAACTTTGAAAGTTTGAGGCCAAGTTGCAGAAAACCGATCCGCCCAACCGCCTGCATCCGTCAGATGAACCGGAAATGTCTACTCGCTCTACTCCCGAAGTTGATGAGAAGATTTTGGCTGCGGCAGATTCAAGCGATACCCAACCTCCTCTGGTGAATGTCGCAACGCCGGAAGGGCTGGGCGATCTATTCCAAATTGATTCTTTCGGGGAAAGAAAAGACCGCCACCGTCCTTTATTACAAATCATGCTGATTGTAATTGCAGGCTTTATGATAATGCTGGTCCTTTTAAGCTCTATTTTGGGATTGCTTACTTCTGGCGACGAGATTGCGGTGGGGTTCCTCTGCCTGGGCAGTCTGGCTGCGCTGGGCGCTTTGCTGGCCCAACGCAGCCAGACTGCCGGGTATTTTCTTATTCTGGGGATTATGCTGGCGCTGCTGGTGCGAAGCTGGCTCAATATTAACGACATAAGCAACCTTTTCTTTAACTATTTTACGGTGGTAGGGAGTGTGGTGCTGGCCGGTTTAGTGATTCATGAAATGGCCCCTTTTGTAGTAACCGGGGTAGCGATTGTTGGTTTTGGCTTTATTTTCTGGCAAACTGGCACAGCTAATCCAGGTCAGGTGTCATCTTTAATTCAAATATTTATCAGTGGGGTGGGCTTCTATACTATAATGGCTGTGATGTCGTGGTTCAACGCCAGGACCATCAGGCGGGCCATGAGCCGGATGCGCTGGCAAAACGGCCAGCTTTTGCAGGTAAACCGGCGCCTCGAAAGCAACATATCCCTTAACTC
>JAYSYV010000486.1:0-1790 GCA_043727245.1 Chloroflexota bacterium
AGAGTTTGGCTGGTTCAGCCTGGGTGCAAGCTTCCCGTTTATTTCGATGGACGCGGAACGGGCCGCCGCTCAGATTGTCGAAGCTACCAAACTAAAGAAGGCCGAGCGGATTTTGTCCGCACCGGCTAACCTGTTAGTTCGTTTTAACGGCTTGTTCCCGGCAGTCACCCAGGAAATCCTGACCCTGGTCAACAACCTGGCCCTGCCAAAAAGCGATAAAAAGCAGCCGGATGAAGGAGTGCGAGGCGTGAAAGTGGAGGACGAGGCCAGCAATCCCATTTTTGACATGTTGACTACCCTGGGACGTTCGGCAGCCAATCGTTTTCGCCAGCATCCCGGCCCGGTTAACCTGGAGAAATAACGGCATTTGCCAAACAAAACGATACCCCATGCACTCCTTTTAGGAAGTGCCGGGGTATCGTTACCACCCTCTTATGATTTAGTTCCGCTTAATCAAGTAATATTCTTCCGCATTTATCTTAATGTTAAGGGAAGCACTTTTCTTTTGCCTGACGCAAGTCTTTATCCACTAACTTATCAACCACTTATCCACAATGATTGCATATTTCAACAATCAGATGCCGTACCTGGCTAATCTCCGAGCTGCCCCAGGCCATAGATGTTGCCATCAGGGTCTTTGAAGCTGCCCCACCAGCCCCAGGGCTGTTTTTCCGGCAAATCAATAAACTCGACCCCTTTGGTTTTTAGCTCCTCATAGGTTGCCACGATGTCGTCGGCAACGAAGACGATATTTGGAGAATCGCTCGGCTTCTGGTCGCTGTCGGGTTGTTGTTTTGAAACAACAAGAGTGGTTTCTCCACCAACCGGCTTCACTTCCAGCCAGCGATAACCGTCCGGCATGGTTATATCACTTGTGACCTCAAAGCCGAGCTTGTTGACATAGTAATCGAGAACCTGGTCCTGGTCGCTAACCCAGATAGTGGCAAACTTAACGTTCTTTATCATCAGGTTTCTCCTTATTATGAGGCTAATGCAATTCGTATAAGTCCCGGTACATAGGACATTTGTTCTGTTTTGATTATAGTATAGCTATTAGAAACAGTCAATAAGGTATTCTTGGAAAATGAGAAAATAAACTCATTTAAAACCAAAAGAGCTAAACAAATTTCCAAGCGTTTAGCTCTTTTTTTTCTGGTATAAAGGCTGGCTGTTTAGCGGCGTAAGAGTTCGAGTTCGGCCTTTAGGGTTTCCAGTTCGTCGGTGAGGCGGACCACTATCTCTACTCCGGCCCAGTTCAGGCCAAGTTCCTGAATCAAGCGGCGGACTTTACGCAACCGGGCAATATCAACGGTGCTGTAACGAGCCGGTTCGGTGGAAGGTCGAGTGGGCCGGACTAATCCCACCTGCACGCACCGCTCGATGATGGTCGGACCCAGGCGGGTCAGGCTGGTGCTAATTTCCAGGGTGTAGTAGGTTACTTCGCCGTCCGGGGCCGTCTGGTCATTAAAGGAGGCATCTTTATCATCATAAAACTGGCTCATCTTAATTTACGCCTCCTTTTGAATTAGTCTGTTCGCGCTGTTGCACCAACCGGGCGAAGTTTTCCAAAGCCGACTTTTCCTCGGCGTTCAGCTCGACGGGCAGTTGGACCTGAATCTGGACGTACAGGTCGCCCCGTTCATCAGAGCCAGTCCGCCTGGGTATACCCTGGTTTCGCAACTTGATCTGGTTGCCGTTCTGGGTGTCAGGCGCAATCTTCAAGGCCAAACGGTTGCCCTTGATAGTCGGGACCGCTACCTCGCCGCCCAGCAAAGCGGTAGTCAAAGGCA
>JAYSYV010000487.1:0-1789 GCA_043727245.1 Chloroflexota bacterium
CCGCTGGACCTGCCCGAAAGCCTTTCGACCCAGGCCCAACAGCCGCCGTTTTCGTTAAATAACAGTTCTTATTCGGCTCGCCCGGCGAACCCGGCTGAAACAACGGAGCCAAAAGAAAAAGAATCCGGGTTTAATCTAAATAATCTTACTAACGCGGCTTCGCTCTTTACGCCACGCCGTTCCGAAAAAATCAGCGGCCCGATGATACCACCCAAGCCGGTGCTACCCTCGGATGGCATCTTTGTAGGCAAGACGCGAGCGCCGGATGCAAACTTAAACCCTTCGCTGGACGCTTTACCAAGTATCACCAACCCCAGTAATCCGCTGACGGTCCAACCTCGGTCGGCGGCGTTAATTGCGTCGGGTACATGGAATCGCGAACCGGAAGAAACCCTGAACTCGCCGATTGGTCAGCCGAGAGAAAATACCCGCTCTAAACCTGTTGTAATAGAACCGGCGCGACCGGTTAAACCGCCTTTGACCAGCGGTGGGCCACGCGGTATAGCGCCCTGGCTAGGAGGCGACAACCTGCAACTGGCAGCGCGGCGCGAAGTAAGCCGGGCAGCCGGGTTTAGCCTGCCTAAAGAACACCCCATGCATAGGCAGAAAGGTTCGGGAGGGTCTTCCGGCTTTCTCGGTGTGCTATCGGGCCTGGTGCTGCCGGGCCTGGTGATAGGGGTAGTTGGGTTGGCCCTGATAATTGTATGGCAGCTTGTAATGCCGAAAATTGGGCAGAATGTCTCTACCAATACTTCTGTTCCCTCGGCCTCCGTGACAAAAGGAGCTTCAATATCGGCTTCGGCGGGTCTGCAAACTTCGACTTCGGCAGCCTCGACCTCCAGCGTAGCCCCGCTGAGCGGAGTCCAGGGCATCGTACGGATTGAGGGTGTGAAACCAGACGAGATAGTAGTTTTCCTGGCGACCGCCGGAGACCCCAACTCGCCCTACCGGGAGTTAAGCCAGGAAGCCACTTTCTTCCGGCTGCCGGTAACTACACTGAACCGCCTGGACCCTCAGCAAAAATATATTGTGGTAATCCGTCCCAAGGATACGGCCAACCGGAAGTATGCCGTGAGTCTTTCGCCGGATAACGCCTCGCAGAAACCGTTTATTAGCCCGCAAATCAGTTTCGATCCGTCCAAGGGCTTTGATACTACTATGCGGATAACAACCGAAATGCTGGCTTTCTACCCGCTCAAGGGCGGAGATACCGACCAGGACCAGCCAGGGGGTCGCTACATCGGAGCAACCCATCACGGCTTGAGTGGCGATTTCCTGGCTTACTACAATGCCAGCGGAGGGCTGGGCCGCTTCGGTTTTCCTATTTCGGAAGAGTTTGACTGGGCCGGCAACGGTCATGTCCAGTTCTTTGAGCGCGGTTGGTTGACTTCGGAGGGAACCGGCAAGCCGGTAACAATTGGGAAAGTAAGCCGGGCTTTGCTGGATAGCCCTTGCACGACGGTGTTGCGCCTCCCTGCAAATGTCACGCCACTGGCGGTCCCAACTATCAAACCAGACGAGGCTTTTGCCGCCACAGCCGAAGCCCTGAAGTTAGGTGCGCCTCAGACCCAGGCTTTTGATGGTCCCGACAAACTTAAAGTTCAATACTTTGAACTGGGACGGTTGGAACTGGATACAGCCAATAAAGATGCCAAACCGGCCCTGGGCCTTCTAGGCAGTGAGTTTTCCCGCTGTTCCGGCTGGCTGAAATAATCTTTCCTAAAAATAGCAGAAGGGCCAAAGTCGCAAGTTTTGGCCCTTTTTAATACCCGGACTATAGGAACTTTTC
>JAYSYV010000488.1:0-1789 GCA_043727245.1 Chloroflexota bacterium
GCGGTAGACGTGGAGACCGGTAGCGTAGCAAAGTCGAGCCAATTTGAATCGTGTCGCCATCTTCCAGCAGCCGGGGTGCTTCCAGCCGGGACTGGTTGACCCAGGCCGGGTTGGCCGCGCCCAGGTCGCGAATGATATAACCACTTCCGGCCCAGCGAATCTCGGCGTGGCGGCGGCTGACCAATTTAGCCTGTTCGCCTTCTTCTAACAGGGGTAAATCGTTGGAACTAAACCGCCCTATCACAAAAGGATGGCGCGGAGTCAGGCGGCTAAACGCGCCAGGCCGGATAGAAGGAGCCTGGCTGGCGACCACTTCCAACCGGGAAACGCCGGGTTCCGAATCTTCCAGGTATTCCCGGCCCGTCTGACCGGGCAATCTAGCCAGCGGTAAGCCCATCTGCGGAATCGGTATGACAAAAACTAGCTCGACATCGCCACAGGCCAACGTATCACCAGGGAAAAGGGCTATCGGTCCGGCAATAAATTCGCCGTTTAGCTGCGTGCCATTGGAAGAACCGGCATCGGACAGCACCACCAGTTGGTCTTCGGGCCGGTAGGAAATAACAGCGTGTTTGCGGGAGACTTTATGTAGATAACTCTGGAGGACAATATCACAATCGCTTGCCAGGCGGCCCAATACCAGCGGAGCGGTTTCGAGACGATTAAAATCCAAGAGAATAGAAGTGCCAAGTTGTGGCCCTTTGGTTATCAATAGATGGGGTAAAAAAGATACCGACTTTTCTTCACCGGTTAGTGCCGCTGCTGTCATTAAACCTCACGTAAACCCAGAATACCCGGAAGGTATGCTACAACATTAATATTATACTCGACTGTTTGGGACTATTCAATGTTACTTAACCTCTGGCGCTGTAGTCAGTGGTCACAGGACGGAATGTGCGGCAGCACACCACCCCTTTTCAGTAAACATTGAACTCTCGGTTAGCGGCCAGGTATTGACCTGTTGAGATAGGGCTTCCTGCCCACTTCTATATAAACGTGGACCATGCCAAAATTATCAGGGGACTTTTAGAATTAGACGGCTTTTAGAGGCTATAGATAGAACCGGCCTGGGGCAGATAGAGCCGGGCGTATACTCGTTCGGCGTAGTCATCGGTCATCCCAGCGATGTAATCGCAGGCAATCCTGATTTTACCCAGGTCGTTGGCTTCCTCCCAGATGTCGCGGAAATCTTCGGGGAAAAGAAAGGCGGTGCGCGGCTGTAACCCGGAAAACACATCAAAGAGACCCTTAATAATGCGCTCGGCTTTATTTTCCAGCGTGGCGACCCGGACATCTTCAACCATCAGCCGGAACATTATATTTTTAAGAGCCGCCGCATGGTCTTGCTGGGCTGGGTCAACCCGGAGCGTATAGCGGTAACGGTCAGTGGAAGTCGGCAGGGCGTTTGGCCTTGTTTCTCGCTCGGCTGCCGTCACAAATTCGTGAATCAACTGGGAAGTCAGCGATTTTCGGGCGGCTTTGCGGCTGCGTTCTCCGGGCTGGTCTTCGACCAGGGCCAGTTTCTCCAGAACCCATTGGGTTTGCTCCTCACCTAGCGATTCGCGCACTCGCTGGTTAGCCTTGAGTTGGGCGCGGGTAATCATCCCGGCCTTCATACCGTCTTCCAGGTCGTGGACCGAATAGGCAATCTCGTCGGCCCAGTCCATTATCAGGCAGTCGAAAGATTTCTCGCCCGGTACGCCGCCATCGGTAGCCCAGGCCATCAGGGGAGCGTCTTCGTCATAGAAAAACTTTTTCGAGCCGGTAGCAAAAGCTCGTTTATATTTGA
>JAYSYV010000489.1:0-5666 GCA_043727245.1 Chloroflexota bacterium
GCAAGGCGGTTAGAGGCCATTGAGTGGATTGCTAAAGATTTCCGGGGCAATAACCTGACCGAAAAGACGGCCTTTAGCCTGCCCGACCTGGCGACCTTCCAGCAAAAAGCCCGGACCCTGGCCCACGCCCTGCAAGAGTTTGTAACTATTGAAAGGCATGTCGAACTGGGGGCATGGAAAGCCACCCGCAACCTGTCGCCGGAACGCCGCATGTTGATGGGGGAAACTTTGCTGGTCCGCTATCTCGAAGCCGATCAGACCCCGGCGTTTGCCGAACACAACCGGGATAACCAGCGGCGCTATGCCCTGTCCCAGCAATACCGGGCTGAATTTAAAGCGGCCAATCCCCAGGCCAAAATGGTCAAACTATCCTCTGAGCAAAAAATCGCTAGCCAATGGTCCCAGGAAAATATGTGCTTCCGGCTGCGCCTGGAAACTACCGGGGTGAACTGTACCGCCGAAGAAGCCCTCGGAATGAGCAACCTGCGCGAAGGCGAAACGGCCATCTTCTTTACCCGCTGGACTTCGGACGAACGCCTGCCACTTGCGGAACGCACTCTCAATACGCCCACCCCCAAGCAAATGCTCTACGGCATGCGGGCGACTATTGTTCGACTTTACATGCTGCCCGCCACACCGGGTCAGGCCGAGGCAGCTTTTGTCGAAGTCGAGCCGCAAAAATCTTTCGGGAAAGCTGAAGGCTTCGTTTTCCCGGCTATAGAAAAGCCGTTGGAACCGGGCCAGCTTTATACCCTAGACCCTGACGTTAACAACTGGTACACCTACTGGAACGCCCAGGTGGCCCAGGGTCTTTCGGAGCTAGAAGATACTCCTTCGACTGGCTCTAATACGCTGTATACTCGGCTGGCCCATCCCTCCAACCTGCCTCTGAACCGTCCAATCGAGGCGCAGACTGGACAAGCCCGTTTCCTGGCAGGCTTACAGGCGTTCGAGCAGGCCGGTCTTTTGCACGATTTTGAGGATAGCAAACAACGTTATATCGGGGACCATGCGGCAGACCCGCTGATTCTGGTGCAGGGACCACCCGGCACTGGCAAGAGTTACTCGACCGGCTTTGCCGTCTTTGCCCGGTTGCAAGGTGCGATGGCTGCCGGGCTGGACTTCCGGGTGTTGCTGGCCTGCAAAACCCACGCCGCCACCGATGTTTTACTGGAAAACGTGCTGATAGTGCAGAATAAATTGGGCGAATTGCGGCGGCTGCAAACCGAATTGTTCGACCGATTTTTCGACCGGCGGCTGTTGGAAGTGCCACTTTTACGGGTGGCCGGTAAAAACGAAAGCCAGCCCGGTATCGAAATGCTTGCCAAAGATAACGACAAGGCCAAAGAAGAAGCCACTAACCGGCAGGTCATTCTGGCAACTCCCTGGTGCGTGGCGGCGGTTACTCCCGGCGGAATTTACGGCATGCGCGAGAAGAAAGGCAGTATTTTCACCCAGCAGTTTGCCGACTGCCTGGTGCTGGACGAAGCTTCCCAGATGAACCTGCCGGAAGCCTGTATGGCCTCGCTGGCTCTTAAATCGAGCGGTCAGCTTATTGTGGTTGGGGACCACCGCCAGATGCCGCCGATTATTAAGCACGATTGGGAGGGCGAACCGCGCCGGACTTTTCAGGAATATAAATCCTATCGTTCGCTTTTTGAAACTTTGATGACCCTCAATCCGCCGCCTCCTGTAATAAAATTTGCCCGGTCCTTCCGGTTGCACGCCGCTATGGCCGAGTTTTTGCGCCGGGAAATTTATTCCAAAGATGCCATCAACTACCATTCCTTGAAAGTGGATTTGCTGGCCGAAAAAGAGCATACAGGGGCGTTCCTGGCGGCGGTATTGCACCCGGATTATCCGCTGGTGGTAGTGACCCACAGCGAAAGCCAGAGCCAGACCCGCAACCTTTTCGAGCAGAAATTGATTGCGCCAATCCTGGAAAGCCTGGCAACCACCTACGAACTGGATGCTCACGATGGCATGGGTGTGGTCGTGCCGCACCGGGCGCAGCGGGCCGCTTTGCAGCAGGTCTTTGCTCGGCTCCAACCCGGCGACCCTGCCACCGGTACAAAGATGGAGTCGGCAGTAGATACGGTGGAACGCTTTCAGGGCGGCGAACGCCAGGTTATCCTGGTCAGCGCGACGGAAAGCGACAAGGATTATTTGCTGCAAGCCGGAGAATTTCTGTACGACCCCCGGCGGCTGACGGTCGCTATCAGCCGGGCCAAGCGTAAGATGATTCTGGTAGCGGCTCAATCAATCTTTAACCTGTTTAGCCCGGATGAAGCCGCCTTCGCCAACAGCCAGATATGGAAGAATTTGCTGCGCCATACCTGCACCGTTTCACTCTGGAAAGGCGAAATTGAAGGTCAGAAAGTGGAAGTCTGGGGCAATAAAGCCTTATAAACGAAAGAGAGGTCAGCTTGACTACCATTACCAACTACCAGATAGCCAGGCTAGAGGAAAATAAAGTTAAAGTCTCGGCCTATATCAATTTGAACAGGCAGTCTCATGAAGTAAGCTTTATTGTACCGGGAAACTCAGTCTACGAAGGCATAGAGCCGTTTCTAACCCTGGCCCTGGTCCCAGCCATGACTGTAGGACAGCCTATCGAACTGGTTACACCGGTTTCACCACGCCTGTTAGCAAACATAGACACCATTCAGGATATTTTCCAGATTTGGGATAAACAGTTTCACAGGATACCGGTTAACGCTCCCGCCCGGAAATTAGAAACACCTGCCAGTGGGTCGGCCCCAAATATGCCGGGCAAGATTTCAGCCGGGATAAATTCTTCGTTGCAGTTTCTAACCCAAAATTTGAATAGTAGGGTGCTTAAAAAAGCCAGGAGTTGCCTGGAAACTAAAACCGGTATCGGGGATAAGCGAAAGGTAGCCTGCCTGTTTTCCGGCGGAGTCGACTCCTTTTATACACTCTTAAAACACTTTGATGAAATAGACACCCTAATTTTTGTCAGCGGCGGCTTTGATATACATCCTCATCACTATAATCAAGAATTCCGCTGCATGATAAGCAACCGTTTGCGCGGGGTAGCCCAGGAGATGGGCAAAGAATTTCTTGATGTAGAAGTGCATGTTCAAAATTTCAGCGGTAATTACGTCAACTGGTTCTGGTATTACGGCTCGGCTATGGCCGCGCTGGCCCAACTGCTTTCTAACCGCTTCCATAAGGTTTTCTTTGCCTCATCCTATCCCTACAACAATTTACGACCCTGCGGGTCGAGTCCTTTACTTGACCCCCTATGGAATACAGAATATGTGGAGATTTTTCATGACGGCGCAGAAGCCGGGCGGATAAACAAGATTTTAAGGCTGGCAAAGTCTGAAATTGCCATCAATAATTTACGGGTTTGCCTCAACTACAGCGAAAACCGGGAGTACAACTGCGGGGAATGCGAAAAGTGTATACGGACTATGGCGGTTCTAAGGGCCAGGGGAGTGTTTAATTATTCAGCCTTTGCCCATCAGCTTGATTTGGAAGTGATTGCGGCGATGTCGTTACCCGAAGGTTTAATAAAACCCTGGGAAGATACTTTGTACCAACTAAAGGAAGATGCTAACGACCCGGAATTAGCCCAGGCAATCATAAAATGCCTGTCAAAGGTGCAGAATATTAAAGGCGAAGAAAAACTTGCCGCGCTAAAGAAAGATTTAGCCGAGCAGGAACGACTCTTTAGAGTACAGCAAGGCTGGGCCAGGAGTCTGGAAGAACACAATGTCTGGTTAACTCAACAACACGACGCCGCCAACGAGTGGGGCCATAGCCTGGAAAAAGAACTGATGGCGCTACGGCAGAAACAAAAATAGACCGGTTTCAGGGTATCAGGGATTTTTTGAGTTACCTCAACAAGCTACCGGCTTGCACTAATCCAAAAACAAAATGGAGGAAATTGAGAGGAATAGTTTAGTCATCCAGGCCGGGCTGAAGTTCAGGCTCGTAGAGGCTCATCCGGGGGAAGTTGCTGAAACCGCATGGCCTGGTCTATGGCGGCCTGTTCCTCAGTAGAAACAGTCTGGGTAGATTGGCCTCGTTTGACTGTCTTGGAATAAACCCGTGTGGCGGTCCGGCCATGCAAACTGCTTAAGACAAAACCGTTGCCGTAGCTGTCCACGATGGAAAGGGCAAAGCTCTGGTCCCCGCCCATATCGGTAAAAGGATTGAAACGTACCAACCCCACCGATTGAAAAGATTGATTCTGGCGGAGTTCTAACTCGCGCATGGCCGTTTGCATGACATCCAGCATGGCCGCATCTCGCTCCAGGCTGGTCAACCGAGTCAGCAATTTTTCCAGGCCACCTTCGCCACCGTTTGAGCGTAAAAGCGCATCGAGTTGACGGTAGTCCTTGCGGTAACGCGATTGAAAGCGGTAGAGCCAGTAACCCATGCCCAAAAGCGCTAAAAGTAAAGCTAACCATAAATAAGGGCCGAAGTTCTGGAAAAATTCCTGGAATGGGGTCATGCGAGAGTTATTCTCCTGTGGGATACCTGCAAACAATGAGATTAGGCGCGGCACTATTAAAGCAGCGCTGTAGTTGGGCTGATTTTACGCGAATATAGCCGGGCTGTCAATTTGTCTATAGCTTCGGGGATAGTTTTAAACTAAGGGATATGTAAAATCAGGGAGATAAATGCTAGACATAAAACCCTGATTATGCTATCATGAAAGCACGAGAGCCTGATTATTTAGGCTAATTCCAATGGAAAAGGGTTTTCCAAAAGCTGGCTTACAGCCTCAAAGAAAGCAACGTATCGCTTGAAAATTCAAATGCTCAAGGCCACCCGACAGCCAAAAAGCACAAAAGCTCTTGCTGTTCCGGTACATCCTGTAGTAACAACGAAGTCCTTCAATATTATGGCGAGGTTCGCTCTCATGTTGGCCCTGGCGCTGCAATTGCTGGTGGGTCTGCTGGTCTTCACTCCTACCCCGGCCCAGGCCGAAACCACTCCGCCTCAGATAGCCGCCCCGGCAGCCATCGCGGTTGATGTCGCCAGTGGCCGCATTATATATAGCAAAAACATGCACCGGCGAGTGCCAATGGCAAGTACCACCAAAATTATGACGGCCCTGACCGCCTTTTCAATTTCGGGGACTAGCCTCAGCGAAACCTATACCGTCAGTAAAGACGATCTGGTGGGCGAAGCCAGTATTCCCCTCCACGAAGGCGAAGTAATTTCCTTCCAGGATTTGCTCTGGGGAACCTTGATGAACAGCGGCAACGATGGCGCGACTGCGATAGCTCGCTATGCCGGTAGTAAATTACCCGGTGCGGGCGACCCGGTTACAAAATTTGTGGCTCAGATGAATACTTACGCCGCCAGTTTGGGCATGCGAAACAGCCATTACACTAACCCACACGGCCTGGACGCGGATAATCACTATTCCAGCGCCTTTGACCTGGCTATCAGCGGTTGGTACTTATTGAAAAACCCGCTGCTAAAGCAGATTGTCGCCACCCAATCGGCCACGGTAGCCGAGCATCCTCTCAACAATCTTAATAAGTTTCTCAAGGCTTATCCGGGAACGAATGGCATAAAGCCGGGTTACACCGATAATGCCGGTTTATGCCTGGTTGCCAGCGCCACCAAAGACAACACGACTATTATTTCGGTAATCCTCGGTGAGGACGCTGTGGCTTATAATG
>JAYSYV010000490.1:0-1787 GCA_043727245.1 Chloroflexota bacterium
AATAAATTTCTCCGCCGCAAGCAGCGGAGTATTTTAAGCGGATTACTCTCACAAGGATACGCCGCAAGCAGCGGGGAATTCAACCCTGAGAGATTAAAATTATTCCAAAACAGGAACAAACCGAATCTGCTTAAACTATATCATAGGCTACTATAACTTGCAATTAATCTGAGCGCAGCTTCAGTGATTACTCCGTCAGCTAAAGCAGACGGCTTCTACAGGTTGGTTACTGAGAGTCGCTAATCCACGACTCAATATTACTTTAGCGGCAGTAACATCGGGGGCATAGAACAATCACAAAGGCAGTTATGCCACCTGATATTGAGTTCCTTCTTTACGATTTTGCCATACTCAGGACAAGTCTGAGAAGTTCGGCGTGGGTCAACTTTAATCACTAGACTATCAGCTTCTACCGCTTTGTACTTCAGCATCTCAATAAAGTGTGCTTGCGCCACTTTTGTGGAGTATTATAACACGAGTAAATTTGAACTTTCTTCGAAATTCTCCGGCGAAATATAGCACAGTGATGAATGTAGTCGCTGCCGGTTGTAAAACACTTCCATGTACTCGAATATTACGGTTTTAGCTTCTTGCCGGTTAGCAAAACTTCGGCGGTCAGTACATTCCGCTTTTAAGGTCCCGAAAAAACTTTCCATCACAGCATTGTCCCAGCAATTGCCTTTACGGCTCATCGAGAGTTCAATTCCATAATAATCCAACACCCCTCGATATGACAGGAATATCTGGTGCTATATTATCCAGCAGGCTTTCCAGGCACTCTAGCGTATTTTCATAGGCGTTATAGACCGGTATCATCACGACCGGGTTATCTACTGGAAATTTTTGTAGCCAGCTTTTTACCTGGTCTGCGTCCAATGTATTTTTCCTCGTTTCACAATTAATAGCAGGTTATATAATATAGCTTAACATGGCTCTTTCAAGCAAAGTTTGACAGTTTTTTACACTCAAACCTATAATTAACTTTCGCTAAGTATAACGAGCGAATAATTTAATAAAGCTGGTTAAATTTGCCTGCTACAATAATTGATCAATTGGACTTAATCCCCTATGGAATTTAATAACGAAACTTCTCAACTTCTGGCGGTGCTGCGCCGCCGCCATAACCAGCTTGAACAGGCTTACCAGGAGTTAGAACAGTACGCCCGGTCACTAGAAGCCGGGCAGCAAAACCTCCGCGAGCAATTAGCTGAATCGCAACAAGAGTTACGCAACTGGCAAGCCAACCAGGGGGTGCGGTTGGGCCGCACTTTAAGTCTGCTTGGCGGTAATTTGCGTCAAAACCTGGCTCTCACTTCCGGCCTGATAACCCACAATTTCAAGCATTCGATAGAAGCCCAGCTCGATTTGCCCCAGCCAGGGGTAACGGTTTCTGGCGAACTGGTTGTGAGTGGGTGGGCTACCAGCAGCTCTTCCTCAACCATGCAAATTGAAGTATGGCTTAACGATATCCGGTTGGGACTGGCCGAGTATCAAATAGAACGCTGGGACGTAATTAATAGCCGTCCATGGCAAACGCAACTCGCTTGTGGGTTCGCCGGGCGTTTTGGGCTGGACCCGATCCGGTTTAAAGCAGGTCCGGCTATGTTAAAAGTACGCTTTGCTGACGACACGGCTAATAACCACGAAATCAGTTGCCTGCTGAATATTGTCCCGGCTGAAACATCCGAAAACGAAAGACTTTACCAGGACTGGCTAGAACGCACTGCCATGTTTGGCTGGGATTTTCTGGCCCAGCGAGCGGCCAGTCAGCATTGGGATTATCAACC
>JAYSYV010000491.1:0-1786 GCA_043727245.1 Chloroflexota bacterium
GGCCGGACCAGCAACACCAGCACCAATAAAATCATTACAAAACTATCGGCAATGGCCTGGAAGTGATAGCCGATGAAAGGGGTAATCAGGCCGACCAGCAAAGCCCCGACCGCCGCCCCAGCGAAACTACCTAGTCCGCCGATGACCACGACCACGAAAGCGGTCAGCAGATTTAACTGGCCCATGCCTTCGCTGGCTCCATTGGAAGTAATTGTAAAGGCTATTCCGCCCAGAGCCGCCAGGGCCGAACCAAGCGCGAATACGCCAAAGAAATAGCGTTTGACGTTGTAGCCAAGAGCCTGGACCATCTGGGTATCTTCCACACCACCCCGAATTACCAGGCCGACTTTGGACCTATTCAGCAGCCAGGAAACGCCCACAAAGACGACCAGGCCGGTTATGACGATAGCGACCGACTTCCAGTTTACCGCAATATCGGGGGTAATCCGAAAATTGCCGCTGGGCCAGGGCGAACTTTGTAAATCGTAGGTCGGGGCGGAAAGACTAAAGACCAGCCGCAGGCTTTCGTCCAGCACCAGGACCAGGCCCAGGGTCAGCAGAATTTGAAAGACCGGGCGGCCATAGAGACGGCGGATAGCCAGTATTTCGATGGCGGCCCCTAGCAAAGCTCCCACGGCCAGACCCATCAGCAAGGCCAGCACTGTGGCCGGGAGCGGGTCCAGGCCCATTTGCATCCAGGCTAAGGGGCTGGTTTTGTCTTTGGCCGAGGCTGTCGAAGTTGTAAAAAGGTTGAAAGCCCAGATGAATGCAAAACCACCCCAGGTAAAAATCGCGCCGTGAGCGAAATTTACAACGTCCATCAGGCCGAAAATCAGGGACAAACCGCTTGCCATCAGGAAAAGAACGGCGCTCTCAACCAGGCCGTTGATGAAAAACCGGACGAAAACGGGGAACTTTATGGCCGTATTTATATAAATCAAAAGCAAGATTAGCCCGACCAGCACTCCTAAAAAGGCTAAAAGGCGCGGGTCGGGCAGGATGGCCGATTGGCGGGGCCGTGAAGCTACTTTCATACGAAGCCTACTCCCAGGTATTTACGGGTTAATTCGGTATCGGCAATAAGCTGGGCCATAGGGCCGTTGGTAATGTTGTGGCCGTCGTCAATCAGGTAAAAGTAATCTCCCACGGTGCTTGCCATCGTGAAGTTCTGCTCCACCAGCAGGATAGTAATCTGGTGTTTAAGCTTTTGGAGAGCATCCATTACGGCCTTGATTACAATCGGAGCCAGTCCCTTGCTGGGTTCATCAATCAGGAGTAATTTGTTATCGGTCATCAGGCCGCGACTGATTGCCACCATTTGCTGCTGACCGCCGGAGAGCGTCCCGGCTTTCTGCTTCAAAAAGCGCTGCATATCGGGAAAGAGGTCCAGGCAGTTCGCCAGGTGGGTCCGGTAGTTGGCCCGATGCTCACCTCGCGCTGCTAACAAAAGATTTTCCTCCACGGTCAATCCCCGGAAAATGCCCCGGTCTTCCGGCACATAGCCGATGCCGTGACGGGCGATCTGGTAGGTCGTCAAGCTGTTAAGGCTTTCGCCCCGGAAGGTTATGTCCCCTTCACGAGCTGGGGTCAGGCCCATGATTGTTTTAAGGGTGGTAGTCTTACCGGCCCCGTTCCGGCCAAGCAAAACCGTAACCGCCCCTTCCGGCACAACCAAATCCAGCCCCTGCAAAATATGGAACTGGCCTATATAAGTTTGAAGCCTTTCCAGGACCAGCAAATTGCTTTCCAAAGGGCTAACCGACCCGCTCGCTATAGCCGCCGAGGT
>JAYSYV010000492.1:0-1786 GCA_043727245.1 Chloroflexota bacterium
AGAACAGCTATGAAGAGACAAAGCTGTCTAGTGCTCCTCATGCTTGTAGTTGGGCTAATTTTGGCGGCCTGCGGTGATAATACTGCGACGGCCCCTGCTCCAACTACAACGGCGGCCACTACATCCGCAGCGGTCGCGACAACTGCTGCGGCTACCGCAGCAACCCCCACCACCGCCGCTCCGGCGGCAACCACGGCTGCGCCCGCTACCACCGCCGCTCCGGCGGCAACCACGGCTGCGCCCGCAACTACTGCCGCCGCGACCCCGATACCGACCGCCCCTGCTGCTAAAGCTTCGGGCATGACCGGCACGATTAACTGGTGGCATATCACTACCGGTGATCCTGGGAAAGCCGTATGGCAGGTTATGGCCGATGCATATACGAAAGCTAATCCTGGGGTTAAGATTAATATAACTATCCTTGAAAACGACGCTTTCAAGACTAAACTGACGACCGTAATGCAGTCCGGCCAGCCCCCCGACCTATTCCAGAGCTGGGGTGGTGGTGTGATGGCTGAATATGCCAGGGCTGGCCTCTTGAAAGATATTAGCGGTGATTTGAAGGGTGTCTGGGGCGACAGCTTCAACAAGGCTCCCCTGGATGTATACGCTACTGATGGCAAATATTATGGCGTACCCTGGGACATGGGTGCAGTTGGCTTCTGGTACAACAAGGCTCTGTTCACCAAAGCCGGTATTACTGCCCCGCCTGCCACATGGACTGACTTCCTCGCGGCTGTCAAAAAGCTCCAGGCCGCCGGAATTATCCCGATTTCGCTGGGTGAAAAAGACAAATGGCCGGGCCATTTCTACTGGGTTTACCTGGCTACCCGGATTGGTGGCAAAGCGGCCTTCGACAAAGCTTATTCCCAGACCGGCTCTTTCGCTGATCCGTCCTACGTCCAGGCCGGCCAGAAGTTGAAAGAACTGATTGACCTCAAACCGTTCGCGTCGGGCTTCCTGGGCCTGACCTATAACGACCAGGCCGCCGCGATGGGTGAAGGCAAGGCCGCTATGGAACTGATGGGACAGTGGGCTCCTAGCGTTGAAAAGGACCAGAGCAGCAACAAGACGGGCCAGGGCGATAATTTAGGCTTCTTCCCCTTCCCTTCGGTTGAAGGCGGGACCGGGGATAAAGACGATATCATGGGTGGTGGGAACGGTATCGCCGTAGGCAAAAACGCTTCGCCCGCCGCTGTCGATTTCCTCAAATACCTGACCAGCCTGGATAGCCAGAAGTTGTTTGGTCAGATGTCGTTAGCCCTGCCGGTAGTAAAAGGCTCTGAGTCGGCCGTTGCTGACCCACTGCAACTGCAAATTCAAGCTTCCGTCAACAAGGCCAAGTATTACCAGCTTTACTACGACCAGTACCTGCCTCCCGCGATTGCCAGCGTAATCGTGGACCAGGTGCAGGGTCTGATGGCCGGTAGTGCCTCGCCGGATGCTGTTGCCAAAGCGGTCCAGGAATCAGCTGCCTCTGAATTGAAAAAATAATTCGGAGGGCGGGAGCCAGCCAGGTAGGTGTGGCTGGCTCCTGGTTTGATAATCTGAACGACTTTTACCGGCTTGCCGAGGCCGGTAAAAGTCGTTTAGGGAAAACCGCAGCTTAATTAAAGGCTCAGTTTACAAATGAATCTGAACTGGACCGGTGAAAAGGATTAAAAAATGCAGTTGTCGTCGCAAACAAAAATAAGACCCGTTACCCAGCCTGTGCAGCGGCGCCGGAAATATGGCAAATTTTTTACTATTGTCCTTTTCCTGGCTCCTGCCGCAGTAGTTTATATCT
>JAYSYV010000493.1:0-5654 GCA_043727245.1 Chloroflexota bacterium
GCCTTTAACTTCTTTCGCCAGTTTACGCTGGACTTTAGCCAGGTGCTTTTCCTCTTTGCGGAAAAAGCGGGGATTGGCTATTTCCTCCCCCTCAGAGAGGGTAGCAAAGGTTTTAAGACCAACATCAATGCCAACTTGATCACTATTAGCTGGCAAGCGGTGAGGCTCTACTTCAACCGAGAAGCAGACGTACCACTTGCCGGTGCTGGAGCGGGTGAGGATAGCGGTTTTAGGAGTTCCACTAATAGGCCGGTGGAGTTTGATTTTAATATGGCCGACATTTGTAACAGAGAGCCTATCGCCAAGCACCTTACAACCAGTAGGCACTTGAGTAAAGGTCAGGGAGTCGTAGCGGCCATAACCCTTAAAGCGGGGGTAGCCGACCTCTTCTTCACGCGCTTTTACCCGACGAAAGTAAGCCTGAAAAGCCAGTTCAACCCGTTCGGTAACGTTCTGCAACACTTGAGAATGGACTTCTTCAAGAGAAGGCCGTTCGACTTTAAGTATAGGAATTTGCCGCTTGGTTTCATAGTAAGAAAGGTGGCGTTTATCCTGGTCCCAGGCATCCTTACGCACGGCAAGAGTGTGGTTGTACAGCCAGCGACATTCTTCAAGCTGTTTTTCCAGCAACGTATTTTGCCTTTTGGTAGGCCATATCCTGTACTTAAAAGCTTTTCTAATACTGAGAATTATAACATGCTCTTAAATAGATTTTGACATCTATCTAAGGGCAGTTGGTTTAGTTTTGCTACGCAAAGTAAGGTGTCACTTACACCTCTTGCGGGTGGGCTTTAGCCTATCCCCATATCCTAAGAAATGGGGATTACGTGACTTCTGCTAAAATAAGTTATCCCCAGAAACCTGTTTATAAGCTGTAGCAACACCTGAAAATCAAAACTTTAAATAGCTTCTCAAATCTGAGAAGCTATGCTATTATGTATTTCAAAAGTGCGCTTTCTAAACCTTTAGTCCTGGAGCTTTATCATTGCAAGAAAAAACGTTTGAGGTTCCCGTACCTCTGCGTCAGGCCGCCGATCAGACTGGCGTACAATATCATCGTTTGCGTAAAGCTGCTGGTGACGGACGTTTACCTGCTCAGAAGATGGGCAACCAGTATGTAGTGCTTGTTTCCGAGGTACAACGTTTCTTACAGCAAGGCGACCGCCGGAGGCGTTTCCCCGATGGCCTGGAAGACGATATAACTCCTTATTCGTTTTCGGCTTCTCATGCGGCTGCTGCACGTGAAACAACCGGCCCCCAGGTAGTTAAAGTTAGTAAAGGAGACTCCATGGCATTGGCCCGCGTAATAACCATTACTGCCCCCAAAGGTGGTACCGGTAAGACGACGACGACTTTAAACCTGGGCGCGGCCCTGGCCGAACTCGGTTATAGGGTGTTGTTGGTTGATTGTGACCCCCAGGGCAACCTGACGCTGAGTGCCGGTATAGAAGCCAGCCAGTTAAAAAATAGCCTGGACAGCGCGATCAAGCATTACCTGGCGACCTTTACCCCCCAAATTGAACCGGTTATAATTCAAGCCCCGGTTGGGCTGGATGTAGTACCCAGTAATATTCGGCTGGCCGGTACTGCCGACGAAATGTTGATAAATTCGCAGGGTGTCTGGGTTCTTCAAAAACTGCTGCGTTCGGTCCGGTCCCGTTACGATTTTATCCTGATTGATACGCTGCCTTCTCTTGGGGTGCTGGTGAAAAATGCCCTGGTCGCCGCTCAGGAAATAATTATCCCCCACGAATCGGAACCACTTTCGACCGAGGCCGTGGCGATGATGTTGAAGCAAGTTGACATAATAAAAAGATCGGAATTAAACTCGGAGTTGAAAATCGCCGGTATTTTGCTGACTAAAGTTACCAAGTCGAAACTGCACCGCGAAGTAGTTGATTTCACACGAGATGAGTTTGGCAAGCAGGTCCGGGTGTTTAACACCATTATCGAGCGGTCGGTTCAATTCGCCGAGGCCCAGGGGTTGCACAAAACTATCCTGGCTTACAAACCCAAAGATAAGGGCGCCCAGGCTTACCGCAATCTGGCCCAGGAATTGCTTTATGGTTCGGAAGCAATCAAGTATAAAGAAACCGAAGAAGACCTGGCTGTGCGCGAGGAGAGTCGTTAATGGCTAGAATCAAGAGCTTTATGAGCAGCCGGACGGTTGAATCGGCTTCGGCCACCGATAGCGACTTTGAAAAGGTTATCGGTCTGCGCCCCGAACTGGCCGAGCGCCCGGTCTTCAGTCAAAACCTGCCGATAGAACGTATCCGGCCCAATCCTTTTCAGGCCCGCCAGCACTTTGACGGCCTGGACGAACTGGCCGATGCCATCGTTACTCAGGGCTTTATCAGCCGGTTGCGGGTAAGGCCGGACCCTTCAGACCCCGGTGAAGGTTTCTTCCAACTGGTTTACGGCGAACGCCGGTTGCGGGCGGCCTTACTGGCCGGGTTATCCACCGTTCCCTGTGATGTGGCCGAGTATACCGACCAGGAGATGTTAGAAATCGG
Organism: Chloroflexota bacterium; assembly: GCA_043727245.1. GTDB lineage: Bacteria > Chloroflexota > Chloroflexia > Chloroheliales > Chloroheliaceae > 54-19. The sequence goes on from JAYSYV010000493.1 coordinate 2,514, forward strand.
GCTGGCTGAAAATATCCAGCGCCAGGATTTGAATCCGTTAGAAGAAGCAGTAGTTTTCCAGCGTCTGACGCAGGCCGGTGAATACAGCATCCGAGAACTGGCGGCCCGCATCGGTAAGCATAAAGATTATGTGGACGGACGTTTGGCCCTCTTACGCGCTCCCCAGGATGTCCAGGAACTGGTCGCTAAAAGACCGGATACTGTAACCGTCGCCCGGCGAATCGCCAGCCTGGAAACTGCGGGCGAACGCCGCCCTCTGATTGAAGCAGTGCTGGAAGGTACTCTTAACAAAGAAGCGGTCCGGGAAATCATTCACGAACTGCAAGCGATGGCCCTGGAACCGGTCAACAGGCATCGTGTAAAAGAAGATTTTGAAATAATTGAAATCCTACCGGAAAACCAGGACCAAAAAGTTGTCCGTCTGGACGGACATTTAGCCACGCCTAAACGCCCGGAAAATTCCAAAAAAATTAATAAAAACAATAAAAACAACCATTATGGAGCCAGGCGCTTAAACCAGGAAACTTCGATGGTCCTGAGTATTCTAAATCGCTGGCAGGAACTGGACCCGGAAGCCTGGAAAGCCAACCAGGAGACTTTTAGCCGGTCAATCCAGGCCATCCGGGACACCATGTTGGAACTGGCGGAGCTTTTAGCCGAAGCAGGAGGGGTAAAGCTTGAGCAAAAGTAGAAACGGCCGCAGCCTGGCGAACCGTTCCGGTGGCGGCCAGGATGAACTGAATAGCAGCGATAATTTCGACCTGACCTTAGCCCAGGTCGAAGAAGAACTGCGTAATTTGCATCTCAGTACGGCCCGGATTAACCGCAGCCTGGAAGAATTACGGAAGCTTAGCGAGCAGGACAAGCAAAAGGTTGATACCCAGGAACTGAACCTGACCCTGGCCCAGCTCAAGCAGTCTTTGGGCGAATCAGGCGAACGGCGTTCTAATATTGATCGCGACCTGGAAAACCTGGAAGATGAATTAGAGAGTCTCAAAACCAAGATGATGGATTTGAGTCTGGCCCGTGATAGACATATCCCTTTACCAATCAGCCCGCCTATCCGGGCGGCCCTGCAAGCTTTTTACGCCGGAGGCAGCAAGCACCAGTGGACCCCCGATTCTTATGGTCGGCCTCAGTACTCCTACCAGGCCAGGGATGGTCACATCACCCTCTTTTTTGAACACCCGCCCGATACGGTCGAAACGGTGGGCGTATTGTGGAAAGTGGTCAAGGATTTATCAGTGGAAACGGCTGATATTTTCCTGATTTTGATGTCCCAGATCGCAAAACTACCCAATCCCCAGCTCAATATAGCCCGTATGAGCCTGGAGGAGATTGCCGAGTACCGTTCAGTCAAGTTACGTCATGGTTCCAGCCAGCTACTTTACGACGATTTCAAGCAGGAAGTTATGCGGCTGGCCGACTTGCGTCTGACGATGGGTTGGCAGGATTACAAGGGCGGTACGCTCTTTTTTGGTAAAGAACGCCCCGACCGTTTGCTCGATATTGTAGATGTGGAATACAAACGGGACGGTAAAAGCTGGACCGCTTTTGGTTTCCGCTGTGGTCAAGCCCTGGCCCACTTCCTCGACCCGGACGGATTGCGCTGGATTGGCAACTATGCCAATTTGCTGCTCAGTCTTAGCCCTTATCACGAAGCTCTCGCCAAGAAAATCGGGACCTACTGGACCCTCGTCGGTACGATTGCCGGTAAAGGCGGCATGCAGCCCCACGCTACTATTCGCTCAATCCTGGAGTTTTGCGGCGAAGAACCCAATATGGAGAAACCGGGCCGGACGGTTGAAGCCATTATCGAAGCCCATGAACGCTTGCGCGAAATCGGAGTCCTGGAGGAAATCCCGGACTTTGAGCCGCCCACCCGGCTGCGTGGTTTTTTTCAGGATTGGCTGGATGAAACCCGTACCGTCAAACTGGCCGAGTCGCTCTGGAAACTCAATCAGCCGTCCGATAGAACCCGGCTGTTGCCTTCTTCGCCTCAGTCCCCGGTCCGGCGAAACGAGCCAGGCAGTCGCAATTTAAGGGTTTTACCTTCACCGCCCAGTTCCCAGACCATTGTGTCTGCGCCAGCCGAATTGAGCGAACTTTACGAAACTCCGGCCAAAATCCAGCAGTTCCGAGCTGAATATCACTTACATCAGGCCGAACTGGCCCAGGCGCTGGGTATTTCCCGTGAAACACTTTCGCGTTATGAACGAGGTGTCCGTAAGCTGCCGGAAGAGATTGCTAAAAAAATATTAGAATTGTGGGAAACTAAAGCCAGTGGCTGGCAGGATTAATCAAAGCTGTTTTTAAATCTTTGGGTTAGGCTGACCCACGCTCTAAAACAGCTTTAATTTTGATTGGAAAGACCGTCAGTAGTGACTACTCCACTGCCTCTAAAGAGGCGTGGCTTCTACCGGTTGATTACGGACAGTCGAAAGCCCTCGACTGAGTATTACAAGTGCTGCGGCAATATCACGGTGCATGGAACTACCGCAATCGCAAGAGTGCCAACGTTCTGACAATTCTTTCTTGCGAATGTTGCCGCAATCGGGGCAAGTCTGAGAAGTGTAACGGGGGTCAACTTTAATCAGCTTAGAACCAGCGTTTTCAGCTTTGTAACTAAGCAAGTTTAGGAAAAGTGACCACCCGGCATCATTCACAGATTTAGCCAGCATCCCACTGGCAAGCCCTTTAATGTTTAAGTCTTCAACAGCAATTAAGCTGTAGGTACTAACAAGTTTATGACTGGGCTTATGAGCAAAATCGAGCCTTTGATTTTTAACCCGGCGGAAAGCCCTGGTAACGCTTCGTTTGGCTATCACTTTGCCAGGGTCGCGCCGAGGCAAGTGCCTGAGCCACGCCAGCTTCCTTTGAACTTTAGCCAGGCGCTTTTCGCTCTTTCTAAACAGCCGAGGATTAGCAACCTGCTCACCGTTAGAAAGATTGGCAAAGTTTTCAAGGCCAACATCAATACCGATTACCGAGCCTTCATGGGCAGGTTGCTCGAACTCGTACTCAACCGAAAAGCAAACAAACCAGTTCAATCCATCCCGGCGAATAGTGCAGGTCTTCACTTTACCCATGACCTCACGGTGAAGGTTCATTCGGATAGTTCCGATTTTGGAAACGGTAAGT
>JAYSYV010000494.1:0-1781 GCA_043727245.1 Chloroflexota bacterium
CAGCGTCTGGTTGCCCAGTTCCCAGGCTTGCCCGCCCGGCTGAAAGTAAGGCTTTTCGGTAACGATTTGCGGGGTGTAGTAGTTGTTGATCGAGATAAAGTCCGAACCGAAGGTCATTTCATTCCAGACTTCAACTTCAAAGTTGGTAATGCCGCTCTGTTTTACGATGTCGAGCATAAACCTGGTGTACTTGAGCCATCCGGCCATCGTTTGATTGAATTCACTCGTACCGACCGGGTAAAGAGGCTGGTACTTCAGGGTGTTAATCTGGACTGTCGAGCCGGAGGCCAAATCAGCCGGGAGCGGCTTGGAAAGAGTAACGGTTTTATTGGTGGCATTGATATTGGTAAAAAAGACTTCGTTCATCCTGTAGGTCGACACGTTGGAAAGGCCACTGTACTTGGCGACCAGGCCCACGACCGAGTCAAGGGTTAAAGTGGTAGAACCTTTAGTGCCACCGGCAACGACCTTGCGGGTGTAGCTCTGGTTGGGGCCGGGGATACCATCGTTGGCGTTGAGCAGGATCATCGGGGTGATGCCATATTTTTTGGCCGCACTCAGGATGGATAAGTAGCGGGCAACACCGTTGTTGACAAGATCGGTTTCGTCCCAGTTTAATTTGGTCCAGGACATTTCCAGCCGCATATGCTTGACTCCGGCGCGAGCCAGTAAACCGACGGCAGCGTCATTATTAGCATCTTCGGGCAGGTTGTAGTTGATACCGATACCGTCCTTGAGCTGGGTAGCCGGTACGGTTTCCATATAAGCCCTCCAGGGCTGGATGTAGAAGGACTGCTTGCCCCAGGGCAAGTCAGTCAGGAACTGGGGGTTGATGTAGGGTCCGACAGTGTATTCCTGCTGCACGGCAGCGGAAGCCTGGTTCTGGGTATCCGGTAAGAGTACCGGAATTAACAGGTTCAAAACTACCAGGGTGGTAATCAGTAGGCCCAGGGCGCGTACGCGGGCTTTGAAACCGGTCAGAAACAACTGCCGGAAGTTGGTTACAAAGTGGGACGGTTTGGCAAAAGTTAAAGTATTGCTAAACACATTAACCCTTTGTACCGAAAGAGTAATATTGTGCTTCATCGAAATAGACCTCCTGGAGGCCAGTTGTGGAAAGAGAATACCTGCGATAAAAAATAAAAAAGATAACACCTTTGAAACTTATCGGTAGTCTGCTTCCAAACTGACTGCCTAAAAATTGACATAACAAACCCAGCCCCCGCTGAGTTATTTCAACTCGGGGATGAACATATATAATTGTTGTGTTCATCTGATGATGGAATGGTACTTGAATTATGAGGTTCTAACAATGGTATTTGGGGTTACTATGGTCCTTAGAACAGGTAGGTATTTAGTCAGAGGCTTATGTCATACCAATGGGCTACGGACTATTGGGGTAAATACAAATACTTCAGCTCAATTTTTGAGGTAGTTAGCCTCGTGATCGGTAAACGAAGTCAAATTAGTACTACTTTAGGGGCTGACTGCGGCTTGTGGGATTGTACTAATTGGCTACATACAAAAGTAGGACTTACTTATAGGCTATATAGAGGGTTAATAACGGCTAAAGAGCTATAATTGGGCGGAATTCTGGGAAAATGACCAGTACAAGTACTAGGAACCCTTATTAAAGCGCCAGCCATCTTTAATTAACAGGCTAGATTAATGAGAGTTTTGCAGTTACTCTAAATTAGTGAAAACTCGATTGTAGAGGAGGGGATTTAAGGGGATTGAAGATAATTATACCTCTGGCAGGTTACGGCAAGCGGTTGCGGCCC
>JAYSYV010000495.1:0-5648 GCA_043727245.1 Chloroflexota bacterium
TAGGATGTAATTAATATGTGTCGCGCTGGATGGAATGGTTTTATTCCGGCCCCGGTCAGGTCCACTTCGGCCAGCAGTTCCGCCACGCTCAAACCATAGACCGGGTGAATATAATCTGGAGTTAAATCGTTCAGAGGTTGTAGGACGAAGCCGCGCCCTCGTAAGCGAGGATGGGGAATTTGCAGGTCCGGTTCGTCCAGGATGGAATTGTCGTAAAAAACAATGTCCAGGTCAATCGGGCGCGGACCGTTGCGAAAGCCAGGCTGGCGGCCCAGGGCGGCTTCAATCTCTTTCAGGTAGGCCAGCAGGGCCAGCGGCTCTAAATCGGTCACGGCGCTCAGGGCCATATTCAAGAAATCCGGCTGGTCGGTATAACCAACTGGGGCCGTTTCATACAGCGGAGAGAGCTTCTTCACCTCTAAATGCCCTTCGACCTGTAATTTATTTATCGCCACTTGCAGATTGGCCGGGCGGTCTCCCAGGTTTCCACCCAGGGCCAGGTAAATTTTGTGACTATTTACCACTTAACTTCGCAAACTTTTGAGCAGGTCGCGAGCTATGACCAGCCGTTGAATTTGCTGAGTTCCTTCGTAAATCTGGGTAATTTTAGCATCACGCATGTGGCGTTCCGCCGGGTACTCTTTGATGTAACCGTAGCCGCCAAAGATTTGCAAGGCATCGGTCGTCACCTTCATGGCCGTGTCCCCCGCGAAAAGCTTTGCCATCGAGCTTTCCCTGGCGCAGGGCAGCCCCTTGTTGTGGAGGTAAGCCGCTCGGAGAGTCAGCAGGCGGGCCGCGTCAATCGCTGTTGCCATATCGGCCAGCATGAACTGGATGCCTTCAAAAGAAGTGATAGCCGCGCCGAACTGCTTGCGCTGAGTGGCGTATTCCAGGCAGTCTTCCAGAGCCGAGCGGGCAATCCCGACCGCCTGGGCCGCCACGCCCACTCGCCCGGCATCCAGGGTATCCATAGTGATTTTGAAACCATCGCCTTCCTGGCCCAGCAGGTGTGAGGCCGGGACGCGCACGTTATCATAAAAGACTTCCACCGTGGGCGACCCGGTAATACCCATTTTGTGCATCGGCTGGCCGAACGACAGGCCGGGCGTACCTTTTTCCACCACAAAGTCGCTCATGTGGCGGTGTTTATCTTTTAATTCGGGGTTGGTGACGGTCGAAGTAACGTAAGTTTCGGCCACGCCGCCCAGGGTAATAAAAACTTTTGACCCGTTGATGACATATGCCTCGCCGTCCCGGACAGCCGTAGTCTTGATTCCGGCTGCGTCCGATCCGGCTCCCGGCTCGGTAATCGCCAGCGCCCCTAATTTCTCGCCGCTGCACATCTGGGGCAGCCAGCGCTGTTTTTGTTCTTCCGTCCCGAACATCAGGATTGGTTCGGCTCCAAGCGAAATATTTACATCCGGCACGAGGCCGGTAGTGGCGCAGGCCGCGCAAAGTTCCTCAATCATGAGCGCAAACAAAATATAGGACTGGCCCAGCCCACCGTATTCTTCGGGCAGGGGCAGACCCATCAGGCCCAGTTCGCCCATTTTCTTGACCAGGTCAGCCGGGAAGGTGGCCGTGGCATCTATTTCGGCGGCGCGTGGCTTTACCTCGTTGCGGGCGAAATCGCGGATAACCTGCATTATTTCGCGTTCGGTTTCGGTTAATTCCAGATTTATTTCGTTCCGGCCCTGTTTGGCGGTTTGGGAATCGCTCTTATTCATCAAAATTCTCTCCTTGTTGCTCTACGTTGAGTTCAGGTTGCCTGGTAAGCCGGAATTATCCCGGCTAATGAGTTTATTTTATCACATTTATTTTCTACTGGTAGCAGGGTCAGGGTTTCGGGTACTATTGTGCAGTAGACTAAATATGTTATGCTAGACCTAATTAGTCGTTAAAAGTACGAAACTTGGCAAAGGTCTTCATCAGATTGGCAATGAGGCCGCAGGGACGTTCGTATGGTCTTAAAAGAATTATTGCCCGACACACTCACTCCTTTTCGGGCCGAAATGGCTGCTTTACGCGAGGTCGAACGCCAGCGTCTAACCCGGCTGGCCCAGGTGTTTTCGGCCCTTACTTTTGGTGTGGATTTTACCGCATTTCTGATATTCTTTGTAGTTTCAATCAGCAGCGGGGATTTTTTCAGCCTTTCGCTGGCCTTTATCAGCCTGTTAAACATCATAATTTCTGGCATCAGTTACAGACTGGCCGCGAAAAAGCAGAATAGAAAAGCCGCCCAGCTACTACTGGTCATTAATGCCCTCAGCCTGGCTTACGCCTATTTTCTGGTAGGAACCGGGTTTCTGGTTCCGGTGGTAATCGTACTTAATATACTTATTGCGGCTATTTTGTTGCAAACCCTGGAAGTGGTCCTGTTGACCGCTTTTTGGATGTCGGTCTGTGCCTTCCTCTATTTCTTCCAAAATCACCTGGGCCTGTACCAGCCGCCTATTAGACTGAGCAAAAGTCTTGAAGACTTCTTTAACCTGGCCCTGCTAATGGTGGTCTTGCCTTCTACCGCCCTGAGTTTACTGGTTCCGGCCCGCAGCTTTATCAGCACTCTCAGGTCGCGCAGCCAAAGGCTGGAAAAACTGCTGGAACAGCAATTCACGGCGGATGCGCTTTTGCAGGAAAACGAACAACGTTTGAAAGCTACTTTCGATCAAGTTTCGGTGGGGATTAGCTATGTTGCCAAGGACGGCCAATGTCTTTCGGCCAATCGCAAACTGCTGGCGATGTTTGGCTACAGTCAGGAAGAACTTTTAAAGCTGAATTTTCATGATTTAACCATCCCGGAGGACCGTTTTAAGGGCCAGGAGAAATTCGATAAAGTCTGGCAGGGCGATTTGACGCACTACTCCCAGGACAAGCGTTATTTCCGAAAAGATGGTTCGCTTCTCTGGTGCAACACCAATACTTCCCCGGTAACGGACCTGGACGGTCAACCCAAATATTTTATTACGGTCCTGGCCGATATTACCGCCCGTAAACAGGCCGAAGAAGCCCTGGCCGCCGAGAAAGAACGCCTGACCGTGACCTTACGCAGTATCGGGGAGGGGGTTATTACCACCGATACGGATGGTCGAGTGGTCTTGCTCAACCCGGTGGCCGAAAAATTTACCGGCTGGTCCCAGGCCGAAGCGGTTGGCCGTCCTCTGCCGGAGGTATTTCACATCATAGATGAAAAGACCCGCCAGCTTGCACCTAACCCGGCTGTACACGTCTTGCGGACCGGCGAGGTTATCGGGCTGACCAGCCAGACCATCCTGGTAGGCCGGGACGGACACGAACGCTATGTTTCCAACAATGGCGCTCCCATCCGCGACCTCGCCGATAACATCAAAGGGGTCGTGTTGGTCTTTCGCGATATTACCGAGCGCCAGCGCTTTGAAGCCGAGCTGCGTAAAGTCCAAAAATTGGAAAGCCTGGGTCTCCTGGCCGGAGGGATTGCCCACGACTTCAATAATATTTTGACTGCTATCGCCGGGAATATTTCCCTGGCGAAAATGGATGTTGCCACCCGTACCAGCGCCTTTGAAGTGCTGGCCAGGGCCGAAGAAGCCACCTTCCGGGCTAAAGACCTGACCCAGCAATTGCTAACTTTTTCTCAGGGTGGCGTTCCTATAAAAAAAATGTCTTCACTCAAAGAGTTGCTTGAAAGCTCGGTTAGCTTCGCTTTGCGCGGCTCGAACGTCCAGGCTAAATTTGAGATACCGCCCGACCTGTGGCCGGTTGAAATTGATACCGGCCAGATTAATCAAGTCCTCAACAATCTGGTGATTAATGCCGACCAGGCGATGCCGGAAGGCGGCCTCCTGACTGTCACTGCCCGGAACATTCCCCGTTCGGCCCTGGACCGGGCCTTGAACCTGTCCGGTGAGGCTTACGTGCAGCTACAAATATCAGACCAGGGCATAGGTATTCCTCAGAAGAACCTGATTCGCATCTTTGACCCTTATTTTACGACGAAACAAAAAGGTAGCGGGTTGGGACTTGCCAGCAGTTTTTCGATTATTGCCCGGCACGAAGGAACTATCCTCGCGGAGTCCGAACTGGGTAAAGGCAGCATATTTTGGGTATATTTACCTGCCGCACCAGGGAAACTGGTCCGGGAAGAATCCAGGATTGCGCCGGTCAAAGCCGGTAAAGGCAAGATTTTACTCATGGACGATGACGACATGATTCTGGGATTGAGCCGCCGCCTGTTGGACCGCCTGGGCTACCAGATAGAAGTCGCCCGCGATGGCGCGGAAGCTATAGAAAGTTACCGCCACGCTCTCGAACAGGCCCAACCTTTCGATCTGGTTATCATGGACCTGACTGTTAAAGGCGGCATGGGCGGCAAAGAAGCCATGGTTTATCTGAGAGAGCTAGACCCGGCGGTCAAGGCGATAGTTTCCAGCGGTTATTCCAACGACCCGATTATGGCGAACTACCGGGCCTATCATTTCAAGGAAATTTTGAGCAAACCTTTCCGGGTGGAAGAATTAACTGGGAAAATTGAAAAAGTGCTGCATGACAATTGACAAGTTAAAAATGAACTGCTATAGTTAGACCGAATTGAATAGCACAGCCATTTAAAGACATTGAACAGAACTAGTAAGTGTCAGGGCGCAGCTTAGAGAGCCGGGCAAATTGGTGAAAGCCGGGCGCTGACGCGGATACTGAATGGATCTGGGAGTCGCAAGTCCAAAGACTTTAAGGTCGAGTAGGCTTTGCCGGAATGTTCCTCCGTTAACGGGAGCGGGTATCGGCCTCAAACAAAGGCCCGTACCTTAAATGAGGGGTTTCGTTCGCTTTGCCGGACGTAATCCGAATGAGGGTGGCACCACGCGGCAGCGATTAGCGAGCCTCGTCCCTTTACTCCAACTTTAGTGTTGGAATGAGGACGTGGTTTTTTTGTTTTATAGCTTTCGCAAGGCGTGAGGAAATAGGCGTTATGGAACAGCAACCTAAATATTATCCGGGCTTACCCCAGGTTAAGGCTCTCGCCGGGCAGGGCAACCTGACCCCGATTTACCGCGAGATTATGGCCGACCTGGAAACCCCTGTTTCGGCTTTCTTGAAGGTCTGCCGGGACGAGCCGAACAGCTTTTTGCTTGAAAGCGTCGAGGGGGGCGAACGCCTGGCCCGCTACAGTTTTATGGGAACTAATCCCTACCTGGTCCTCAAGCTGGAAAACGGCACTGCTTACGCCCGTTTGAACGGCTATAAACAAACCATACATTTCGATGACCCGCTGGAAGTAATCAGCAGCTACCTCAAATCCTACCAGTTGGTGGCAATGCCCGGCCTGGAAAATGAATTGCCGCGCTTTTACGGCGGAGCGGTCGGCTACCTGGGCTACGAAACGGTCGGCTATTTTGAAAAACTGCCCAAACCTGTTAAAAACCCGGTCGGCGTGCCTGAAGCTATCTTTATCTACGTGGACACGATGGTTGTTTTCGACCACCTCAAACGCAAAATAAAATTGGTAGCCCACGTCCATCTGGACGGCGATATTGACAAGAGTTACGCTGAGGCGGTAGCCCGTATTGAACAACTGGCCGCTCGTCTGGCTGGGCCAGTACCGATGGAACTTATCCAGGGAAAAGTCGAAGGGGCCGTCAGTGGTCCGCCGGTATCCAATTTTACCAGCGAGGAGT
>JAYSYV010000496.1:0-5644 GCA_043727245.1 Chloroflexota bacterium
AGCACACTGCCTGAAATCCTTTTGCTTTGTTAAATCTTCCTGCTGCCATTAAAACCGGCTGGTTTCGTCTTTGCGGTTCTTGGCATTGTTATCATTATCATTATCCGCCTCAGCTCCTAGAAGTGCGGCAGCTCCCGCGCCATATCCAACGCCAGCTCCCGCAGTACCGCCACCACCACTATTTGGGGCGGTTGCTATAATAGGTATGGTGACATTACCGGTGTTCGACCCCCCTCTAACTTCGGCGGCTGTAGCAGCAGTAACCGGTTTTACTGCTCCGGCTGTACCACCCAGGGTTGCCGGGTCCAGGTTATGCGACAATCGAATATGTTCCTCGATTGCCATTTGTAATACATCAGCATCATCAGCGGTATCGGTGTAACCGCAAATAGGACAGGTGGACATTTTAGGTCTATCATTATCTTTATCAGCCATTTTAATCTCCTTCACTTTCTGGTTTCTCATCGTCCTCGATAGATACTCCACCAGTATGTTAATCAGAATCTATGCCACGGTTAAGAGGTAATTAGGAGTTAACTCCTATTGTAAAGGGAAACTAAAATGTTATGATTAAATCAGGCAATCAGGTTTGCGAGAATGGTTCGCAGAAGGATCAATGTTACCTATAAGCTGGTTTACCCGATAAATTGAGTTGGAAAAGCGAAATTAGATGGAACTAATTAACCCAGGCAGTCAGAAAAAATCTCATAATTCCAGAGCGGTTGACTTTGGCGGTTGGGCCTGGTTTTACCTGCCGGACCAGGCCAGTATTAAGAAGGGGCTTTTTAGTCCTGTGCGAACTTCCCAGCCCAGCCAGCTTTCCGCTCAGGGTAGGAAACCGCTCCGGCGCGGGGCCGAAGGTCAGGCTTTGGTGGAATTTGCCCTGACTCTACCTTTCTTGATAATTTTGTTTGTGGTGCTGGTCGAACTGGGTTTGCTTATTCGCAGTCATATGACGGTAACATCGGCGGTCCGCGAAGGTGTCAGGGCCGTTTCCAGCCGGGGTAATGCCGACCCTTCCGGCGGAACAAGTGTTAATGCGCGGGTCGGGGCCGATGGCGACCTTTTGCTCACCGAGAACGTCAATACCGCTTTGCAGCAAGAACGTGCAAATGTCCTGCTCCTGATGACCTACCGGGCCGATGTTACCGAAGTTACCGGTTCCAATCGGGTGAGTGACCCGGTTACAGGCCAGTCTGTAGCCACTTCCGCTAATATGGGCATCTATGGGCTTGGCGGACAATACGGTGTATATTTTAACACCAATTTGAGCAAGTATCCCTTTCAGGAAATCTTTGACTATACTACTATTACCAATACTAAAGGTGTGATCGAAAAGTGGTTTTACCCAAGTGTAATGTCTGTAAGCAAGTGTGCTTCGCTTTACGGCTCGTCCGAGCCAGCCGATCCAGTCGCTAAAACTCCATTGCTTGTTGGCTATGTCGGGGCCGCTTTTTGTGGCGATGCTTCCAATACTAATGGAATTACGGCCAGTACCGGGATAACCAGGAGCCTTCCCCTGGGAACTTATTCTGCCACAGCCGGCAATGCTCAAGCTATTGTCGGCCAACCTCGCTACAATGGAGGCTCTAACTGTGCCAAAATAGGCGGCACTGGCACTGACAAGAATGACGTAAAGTATAACCCTGATGCTATACAATGCTGGCGTTATAATTTTGCGCCCTGGTATCCGGCTTTACGCTATTCGCTAGATTTTACCGGTAATAATGTTACACTTACTCCAACTTCGAGCGCTTATTACAACTATCAGGCGGAAACGGCAGCCGCATTTGGGGATGCTTCGGTATTCCGGTCGCCAGATTATACCGGAGTCCAAATCGTCTATAATCACACGTGGTTGTTAGCTTTCTTCCCTGGTTCTCTGACACTTTCGGATAAAGCGGTAAAAATCATGGAGCCTGTCGGGGGCGGATTTACTAAACCCGGCCCTTGAAAAGGCCAATCTTTTTAAATTGTAATCCGGGCAAAGACCCTTTAAGTTTCTATCCCTATACTCAAGAGAGGCACGCTTATGCAAGCTGACAACAGCGCTCCACCAACCTCCAGCCAGGTCAGAACCAGGCTGCATCGGGCCAGCCGGGGTTTTTTACGCTGGGCGCGGGGCGGTCAGCGTTCTTCACCGGCTTGCAGCGACACTTTCTTAAACAAGAGCCTGGCTGCCGCCGGTCGCCCTCAATCGGCCCAAAGTATTCTGGAATTTCTGCTGGTCAGCGTGCCTTTGTTAGCCCTTATATTCGGTATCCTGGAAATCGGGCTGGCCTTTTTTGAGAGTACTAACCTGGATTTTGCCGCCCAGGAAGCCAGCCGGGCTGTTTCGGTCTGTGCAAATAGCTGCGATGTGTTAAGTGGAAGTACCATTTATCGCGACTATAACATGCTGAGAGCCTTAAATCGGGTAAATCTCAGGCTGGAAAATGTCGAGTATGTAATAGTACAACACGTTGGGGAACAGGAGGATGACCCGGCCTTGAGTAACCTGCCGGACCTGGGCCGGGCCGGGCCAGATATTTATGCTAATTATAAATATCACTGGCAGCTTTACGCTCTGCCCAAGTCGGTCGTCAGCTATCCAAATAATGACCCACGGGCTAATACGGTGGCTGCCCGGTCGGACGGTGATGCCCTGGGGGTCAGGCTGGCCGATGCCCAGTGCAATCAGGTTCCTCTGCTGACAGTAGCAGGTAACCCAGGAGGTTGTGCCTTAGCCTGGCAATCCTATGATGACGATTATAACGGCTTTCGTTCCAATACCTGTTTTAGTAGCGATACTGCCGCAGACTGCCGCAAAACTATCCCTGTCTCGGATAAAAACGGTGCGCCAGTAGGCAGTCAGACTATTGTCGCCTGGCCGGGCCGTTATATCTGCGTCCCAACCGACCGGTTCTATGTCCAAATCGTCTACCGCCATAACTGGATTACCCCGTTTATGCCGACACTTAACCTGGATGGCAAGACCCAGACTTTGCGGGGCTTTGGTGCAAGCAACAGCTTGATTTTAAGCAGCAAAGTTTACCAGAAAGTCGAACCGCGCCAGTTCGCCGGGGCCAGTGGGTCAGGTGGCTGCTAGAATGTTCGCTTAAAGGTTGCCTGGGACTTGTCCTATCCAGGCATAATTGACTAAAAAAGTACCCGGTTCCTTTCGAGGGAAACCGGGTACTTTTTACGTTTCGTGAGGTGAAGCTGGTAGGTTAGCCCGGCTTTAGACGCGCCGGGCAATACTCTTACCCTGGAGGAAAAGCAGCAGATAGTCCTGACCACCGGCTTTGGAGTCCGTGCCACTCATGTTAAAGCCGCCGAAAGGCTGCACTCCGACCAGAGCGCCGGTGCATTTGCGGTTAAAGTAGAGATTGCCCACGTGGAATTCTTGCTCGGCCCTTTCCAGGCGAGCCGGGTCCTGGCTGAACAACGCTCCGGTCAGGCCGAACTCCGTACCATTAGCAATTTCGAGGGCGTGATCGAAGTCACGGGCGCGAATAACCGCCAGCACCGGCCCAAAGATTTCTTCCTGGGCAATCCGGGCCTGGGCATCTACTTCGCTGAAGACAGTCGGGGCAATAAAATAGCCTTGCTCCGGTATCCGGTTTTTGTCCCCGGCCACTAGCTTACCTTCGCCTTTACCTATCTCGATATACTCCTTAATCTTTTTGTAGGCTTTCTCGTCAGAAACCGGACCCAGGTTATAATTCTTTTCGTCGGTCGGGCCAAGCTCTAGTTGGTTGACCTTTTCCACGACCTTTTCCAGCACTTTATCGTAAATCTGGTCTACCAGGATAGCTCGGCTGCCCGCGCTACATTTCTGGCCCTGGAACCCGAAGGCGCTGGTGACAATAGCTGTAGCAGCCGCTTCCAAATCGGCGGTTTCGTCCACTACGACCGAGTCTTTGCCGCCCATTTCCAGGACAGTTCGTTTCAACCAGATTTGGCCGGGAGCCACTTTAGAGGCCCGGTCGAAAATCCGCAAGCCGACCTCTTTGGAGCCGGTAAAGGAAATGAAGCGAGTTTTAGCGTGGTCCACCAGCAGGTCGCCAATCGCGCCGCCGCTGCCGGGCAGGAAGTTAAAGACTCCAGCGGGCAGACCCACTTCTTCCATCAATTCAAAGAAGCGGTATGCGATGACCGGGGTGGCGCTGGATGGCTTGAGGATGACCGTATTGCCGGTAACAATAGCAGCCGAGGTCATCCCAACGGTAATCGCCAGCGGAAAGTTCCAGGGTGGGATTACCACGCCCACGCCCAGCGAAATATAGCGCAGGTGGTTTTTCTCACCATCAACCTGGACGACCGGCTGCGGGCCGGCCAGGCGCAGCATCTCCCGACCGTAATATTCCAGGAAGTCAATCGCCTCGGCTGTATCAACATCGGCTTCGGGCCAGTTCTTGCCTATTTCGTAAATCATCCAGGCGCTAAATTCGTGTTTGCGCTGGCGCATCAGGTCGGCTGCCTTGAAGAGATACCCGGCGCGTTCCTGGGCTGGTACATTCTGCCAGCTTTTAAAGGTTTCACTAGCAGTCTGGACGGCCTGTTCGGCCATTTCAACACTGGCGCTATGGAAACGGGCTATCAGTTGGTCAGGCCGGGCCGGGTTGTAGGAATTGAGAAATTTGCCGGTTTCAAGCTTCTTTCCACCAATCACCGGGTTTAAGGTCTGGCCCAGTTGTGTGGCAACTTTCGCCAGGGCGGCTTCCATGGCGGCCTTGTTTTCTGGCAGACTAAAATCGGTAAAAGGCTCGTTCTGATAAGGTTTGCGCCCGGTTATTTCCGTGGCTGCCCGCTCCAAAGTAGTCATTCCTGTACTCTCCTTCGACTTTCCAGAACGCCTGGCGTTTGCTAGAAAGCGCTCTATCTTTTAAAAACTTTTATAAATTGTTCGCTATCTCGTAAATCTATTTACGAAATTTCTCACCCAAAAGTAGCAGAATAGTTTCAATATCGCCCAATGACAATTTATTTGATTATAACATTGCTAGAAATCCATGACAAATAAACTAATTAATGTAGGAACAATTAGAGTAATGGCTATGAATAAAAGCCAAAGAAAGTCAATTGAAACGATAAGAAAAGCCAATAATACTTTAACCAAATAACGGCCTGAATTGGACATCATACTCTGCCGGGAAATATCTCAATATAAAGCTGGTTACTGGGCACAGTCTCTAAACCAATCTTCCCTGACCACTTACTTACTTCTGGTTAGCAATTCATCAAATTTTAACCTGGATATAACCTTCTTAGCCCCGTCTGGTTCGGGGAGAACTGCTATAATAGGCAGGAAATGAAAGGAATTAGAAGCTTTGTATCGTTCTAACCTCTTAAAAAGAGGCCGTATTCTAACGGCGGTTTCAGTAATAATGCTTTTGGGCTTAATTTTATTGACTGCCTGCGGGGAGGCTACCTCCACCGCTACAGATACACCTGCGCCGTCCACGGTCCCGGCCACCTCGGTTGCGATTACTTCTCCAGACCCCGTATCTTCCCCGACAGTTGTACCACCCACACCGGTGGTGACATTGCCGCCTGGGGCCAGTCCCAGCGCTGCGGTTTCGGTTGCGCCGCCCACGGTAACTTCAGCCCACCCGCCCCAACAACCGGCAACCGGTCCCGGTGGTCAGGATTATCCTTTTAA
>JAYSYV010000497.1:0-5643 GCA_043727245.1 Chloroflexota bacterium
GGGATATGTCATCTTTATCACCCTCTTTGAAAAAGACTTACGAAAACGAACCGAACCTAAGGAAATTCACCAGGCTCAAAGAACTGGCCGAGTCCCAGGCCAAACCTGTAAGTGCCATGTCGCTGGCTTATTTGATAAACCAGCCTTTCCCGGCTTATCCGATTGCAGGCTGCACGACTATGCCACAACTGACCGAAAACTTGCAGGCCGCCGATATTAAACTCGACCCTTCTCTGCTCGCATATCTGGACAATGTAGACTAATACGCCAAAAGAAAAGAGGTTTTATGAGTACAGCCACCGGTGTTGTTAACCTGACCGGCCAAACTATTCCCAATTCAATGAAAGCCGTAGTAAATTACGGCCCTCGCGATTACCGTCTGGAAGAAGTGGCCGTCCCTGAAATTGGCCCGGATGAAATATTGATTAAAGTCGAGTCGTGTGGCGTTTGCGCCAGTGACGTGAAGTGTTACGAAGGAGCCGAATCACTCTGGGGCGGGGGCGGTAATCCCAAATTTGTAAATGCGCCCGTTATTCCGGGACACGAATTTATCGGCCATGTCGCCAGAATGGGCGAACGAGCGACCACAAACCGCAATCTGGTGCTGGGAGACCGGGTAATCGCCGAACAAATTGTACCCTGCTGGAAATGCCGCTATTGCAAAAGAGGCCAGTACTGGATGTGTCAGGTCCATAATATTTTTGGCTTCCAGAAAAATGTCAACGGAGCCTGGGCCGAATATATGAAGTTTCCGGTTGAAGCCCTGATACACAAGATACCGGTATCTATTCCCGAAAGGCTGGCGGTTCTGGTTGAGCCTCTGAGTTGCTCCATACACGCGGTAGAGCGCGGCAAGATTGAATTTGGCGATATCGTAGTGCTGGCCGGAGCCGGGCCGTTAGGGCTGGGTATGATTGGTCCGGCCAAACGCAAAACGCCCAGTAAACTTATCGTCCTCGACCTGAACGACAGGCGGCTGGAACTGGCTAAACGGATGGGCGCGGATGTGATCCTCAACCCTGCCAGAGAAGATGTCGTGGCTAAAGTCCTGGAAATGACCGAGGGTTACGGCTGTGATGTCTATATTGAGTCTACCGGGCATCCGGCCAGCGTTGGGCAGGGTTTAGCCATGATTCGCAAGCTAGGTCGCTTCGTAGAGTTTAGCGTCTTCAACCAGGCCGCCTCGGTGGATTGGAGTATCATCGGGGACCGTAAAGAGTTAGATATTTATGGCGCTCACCTCGGACCATACACCTACCCTATTGCCATCGAGTTTCTGGAAAAAGGGTTAGTCAATATGGAAGGGGTCGTTACCCATGTGCTGCCGCTCGAAGAATATGAAAGCGCTATAGAAATGGTCCATACCGGCAAAGATTCTATAAAGGTCGTCCTGAAACCAGACTAGAATTCAGTTTGCTTGAATCAAACGAGCCTGGCCCATCCATTATAAAGAGGAGCCAGGCTCGTTTTAAGCTAAAAAAGTTATGCCTATTTAGCTTTTGCCTTGCCCTTGGCAGCCGGTTTCGCTTCGGCAGCGTCCGCTTCCGGTACTTTTAAGCCCTCGAAAGTGACTTTACTGATAAATTTGGTAAGGTTCACCGTAGCGCCATCAACCGAAGTTTGGGCGACTGCGGCATAACGAAGCTGAGTTCCTTCACCGAAGGTTTTCTTGCGGATGTCTTTATCATCAACCTCAATTTTCTTACGATGCTTGACGCTGTAAAACTCCATTTTTAGAGTCCTCCTTGTGGTTATTGGTTGTTCTACTATTTCCTACGCCTGAATGAAAGTTTCTAGTCTTTACTAAAGGTCTGAAACAAAAGTCCTAACCTTAAATAAAGTATTCGATCCTCTTTGCAATTAACATAGTTTGTGCCACCAATCGAGTTCAGACCGGCAAATTCTAAAATTGAGAGTTTTAGCCTATAAATCCGCCCGTAACTCAGTGATCTCACCTCTTTTAGTAATTACAAGCATAAGCTGGTCTAGCGGCATTTCACGTCCCTGCAACAAAGCCGCCTCAAAAGCCACTTCCCCTAGTTGGGCGCGGGCTTTAGCCTCGAAGCGTACGTATAGAGGCCGGTCGTGTGGTTCAAATAGAGCGCCCAACTCCTGACGCAAATTCAGGGCCGCCCCATAGAGCCGCGCCGCCACCAAAGGGTCGGCCTCAACTCCGGCAATAGCCGCCAGACCTTCGATGCACTCTGTAAGACCCATTTTATCACCAAGTTCCTGACGTAGATGAAAACTTTCGTAATAACATGAGGCCGCTTTAGTAAACTTGTTGTAATTCAGGGCAATATTTCCCAGGTTGTAGAGACAAATGGCGATACTGCGCTTGTCTTCCAGTTCTCGGCCAAGCTCCAGGCTTTCTTCCAGAAATTTCTCGGCCCTACCATAATCCCCCTGAGCCAGCGCCACGTTTGCCAGGTTAGTTAAAGTGTTGCATACACCCCATTTATCCCCCGTCTTGCGCCGAAGAGCCAGACTTTCTTCCAGGAAAACCGTTGCCTGGTCCAGATCATTCTGATAGAGGGCCAGAATTCCAAGGTTATTCAGCGAGGAAGTAATACCGGGAATATCATTCAACTGGCGGCGTAAAGACAGGCTTCTCCCATACATACCTACCGCTTCGTGATAATCGCCCTGAATCGAAGCCAACACCGCTGTCCCGTGCAAAGCTTTCGCAAGCGGGGCCGGTTGCAGTATCTCGTTCGACTCGTCGATTTTCCGCAAGATAGTTTCCAGCCAGCGGCGGCCTTCGGTCAGATACCCGCGCACCTGCCAGAACCGCCATAACGAACCGGCCAGAGTCAGAGCCATTTTCAGGGCTTGCCCGTCATTGGCGGTAATACCCCATTCCAGGGCCGATTGCAGGTTAGCATTTTCCTTTTCCAGCAGACGCAAGTACTTGACCTGTTCCGGGCCGTTAAGATGCGTTTCAGCCGTTTCTACGAGCCTCAAGAAGTAGACCAGGTGAGCCTGCCGCAAAGGGGGGGTTTCGCCGCTATCGGTCAGGCGGTCCTGGGCATAATCGCGCATGGTGTCCAGCATCATCAGGTAGACCGACCCATCATGTTCTTCCGCCTCGTTCGACTTGATAAAACTGGAGTTCAAAAGTGTCGTCAGGATTTCCTGCGTATCCAGAGAGAGGTCGCGACCCTGGTTAAAGTCCTGGTTGCAAATCTCCTCCACCGCTTCAAGCGAAAACGGGCCGGAAAAGACCCCTAGCCGTTCAAATAAAAGCTTTTCCTCATCTTCTAACAGGTCGTAGCCCCATTCAATCGCCTGGCGTAGCGTTTGCTGGCGCAATGGGCGGTCGGTAGCACCCCCGGTTAAAAGCCCGAACCGGTCGGATAAATGCTCAAGCATCTCCTGGGGTTCAAACATTTTTATTTTAGCAGCGGCCAGCTCAATTGCCAGCGGCAAGCCGTCCAGTTGGGCGCAAATATTTACCACTGTATAGGCATTTGAATCATCCAGTTCAAAGCCGGGCTGGACCAATTGGGCGCGCTGGACGAACAAGTCTACCGCCGAAAAAAGCCGCAATTCTTCTAGCGGTGGCAAATGATAAAGATTAGGTAAAGCCAGCGGTGGAACCGGAAATTCATGTTCGCCATACAGGCGTAGTAAAATACGGCTTGTTACCAGCACTTTGAGTAAAGGAGCCGCCGCCAGCAACTCACCAATTAGGTCCGCCGCCGAAATAACCTGCTCAAAATTATCCAACATCAGCAGCATCTGGCGAGGGTAGAGAAATCTTTTCAGATTCTCGATCAACCGGAATCCCCCGACTTCTTGCAAGTTAAGCGACTTTGAAATTTCGGCTAAAGCCTGGTTGGGGTTACGGGTCGAAGATAAATCAATAAAATAAACGCCATCCTTAAACTCAGACAGCAAATTGGCCCCTACTTGCAGGCTCAGACGGGTCTTACCAGTCCCACCCGGCCCAATGAATGTTACCAACCGGACATCCGGCTTACGGATCAGACGCTGGACGGTTTCTAATTCTTGCTCCCGGCCTACCAAAATATCGGGTTGCGGTTGGAGATTGTTCGGTAAGTTATTTAAGGTTTTTATCGGTGGGAACTCGGAAGGTAATCCCGGAATGAGCAGTTCGTAAAGATATTCAGGCTGGATTAAATCTTTTAAGTTATGCTCTCCAAGTTCATTAGCAACCAGTCCGTTTTCTATAGCGGTCGTAAGCTGGTTTTTAGTAGCCTTGGAAAACAAGATTTGGCCGCCGTGTACCACCGCCAGAATATGGGCGGCCCGCTTAACCGGGACACCTATATACTCCCCCTCAAATTGCGAACAGACCCCACTATGTAAAATCAGGCCGGTTTTAAGAGGTACTTCCTCCCAGGCTTCAGCGGCCAGCGATTTGTGAATCTGGACCGCCGCCGCCAGTGCGGCATCGGCGGAAGGAAAAGCGGCATAGGTGGAACTTCCGAAAGTCTTAAAAATCCGGCCCGAATATGTGTGAATTAACTGGCGAAATATACCGTCATGAATCGAAATTGCTTTTTGCATACCATAAGGATTCTGACGCCAGAGTGCGGCGCTTTCTTCAATTTCGCTGAAAAGAAAAGTTACGGTTTCCTGCGGGCGGACATCCATTACGTCTCCTGCTGTACCGGCGGTAACATTAACAATTTCAAACTTAATCCAGGCATTTCAGCTAATCAGCTATTTCAATATACAAGCGCAGGCCAGGTTTTTTATTTCAGATAGCCAGAAGGCGAGCTGAAAGTTCTTCCCCCTTGCCTCCTTGAGCCATAAAATGCTCCACTTCGTCGGTAGGTAGAGGTTTACAAAACAAATATCCCTGGATTTCTTCACAGTGGCTGGCCCGTAGAAAGTCGAGCTGCCCCTGCAATTCGACACCTTCGGCAATAATATGCATACCCAGGTTATGCCCCAGCATTATAATCGCCTCAACTAAAGCTTTATCTTTAGATTGTACCAGATCACTAACCTTCATGTCCTTAATAAAAGATTGGTCTATCTTCAAAGTATCAATCGGCAATTGTTTTAGATAGCGCAGAGAAGAATAACCCGTCCCAAAGTCATCAATGGCAATATAAATTCCCAGCTTCTTTAATTCCTTGAGTTTAGTCGCAGCCCCATGAATGTCCTGGAGTAAAAGACCTTCCGTTAGCTCAAGTTCCAGCCAACCCGGAGCAAGTTCACTGGTCTGAAGGGCTTCTTTGACCAGGCTGAGAAAGTCATTACGGCTAAACTGGACTGCCGAAACATTGACTGACATCCGAATTGGCGCGAAACCGGCCAGTTGCCACTTTTTGGTCTGCTTACAAGCCTCATTCAAAACCCAGTTGCCAATCGTAACAATCAGGCCAGTTTCTTCAGCCAGCGGTATAAATTCAGCCGGGGAAATCATGCCAAGTTCGCGGTGTTTCCAGCGTAGCAGCGCTTCCATACCGACCAGTTTACCATTCTGCAAATTAAGCTGGGGCTGGTAAAAAAGGGTCAATTCTTCATATTCCAGGGCTTTGTGTAACTGTGTTACCAGAGACAGGCGGCGCAGTTCAACATCGCTCATTTCTTCGGCAAAAAACTGGAAATTATTCTTGCCCTGGGCTTTGACCCGGTACATCGCGTTATCGGCCTGGCGCAGTAATT
>JAYSYV010000498.1:0-5639 GCA_043727245.1 Chloroflexota bacterium
TTTGTTTCGCTTTGCCTGGGTTTATTACTGGCAGCCTGTGGCGACAGCACCCCAACCGCCGCCACCGGGTCAACTACCGGCAGCCCCGCAGCAGCAGCCGGAGATTCCAATGCCCCGATTACCGTCTGGGTGGACGACACTCGCAAGGAAGCGGTCGCTATGTTCCAGGCAAAGTATCCTGCCCAGGCTGCCAAGATAAAAATTGAGATCGTTGACCGGAGCGCCTTTCCCGGCAAAGTGCTTTTGTTCAACAATACCGGCAAAGGCTGGCCGGATGTAGTCTTTGCGGAACCGAATCTTGTGGCCCAGGTGGCCGATCCGGCCCACAATTACCCGCTGGACCTCACTCCCTTTGTTTCCGCCGATATTAGAAGCAAATTTGCCGGTCTGAGCGACTGTACCTTCGATGGTAAATTGTTGTGCCTGCGCAATGACCTGGCCCAGAACGTACTGTGGTACAACAAGAAGCTGATGGACCAGTTCGGCTATACCGTTCCTAAGACCTGGGAAGATTACACAGCCCTGGGCCTGAAAGTGGCGAAAGAACACCCCGGTTATGTGATTGGTGCCGTTGGTGACAGCCAGGCGGTTAATATGTATTTCGGCGGTAGCAACTGCCCCTTGCAGCGTGCTTTGAGCAACAGCCAGGTCTTGGTTAACACGGCCGACCCCAACTGCACCCGCGTCGCCACCATGCTTGATACCCTGGTTGCCGCCAAAGCGGTCAGTCTTGTCGGACCATTTGACCCGGACTTTGCAAAACTTGGCGCTGATAATAAAATATTGATGCTGCCCGCCGCTTCCTGGTATGGAGAATACGTCTTCAAGGCCACCTATTACAAAGCCAACCCTACTGATAGTGCGCTTGGAGTGGCGGAACCACCGAAATGGGCCGCCGACAGCAAAACTTATACTGCCGCCCAGGGTGGCGCAGCCTGGACGGTTTACCGCAACACCAAGAACCCTAAATTAGCAACCGACCTGGTTCTCTTTCTGACCACGGCTAATGATTACCAGGCTAAAGCGCCGACCTTCCCGGCTTATATTCCGGCTGCCGACGCCTGGCACGCCACCATCCAGAATGATAAACTATATGCTACCGACCCCTACCCGGTCCTGAAAGCTTCGGCAGCCTATCTTTATCCTGAATGGTCGCAGGTCCGTTACGATGTGACTACTTCTTACTCCAAGATAGTTAACGCTGGTCTGAAAGACGGCAAAACTATCGCTTCCTTAATGGAACCCTTCCAGAAGGATTTGGTCCCGCTGGCTGGCGCGCAGGGTTATGAGGTGGTTACCAAAGCTACCTAGACCTTAATTTAGCAAGGAGAGAAGAGTTATCAATAACTTCTTCTCTCCTTCTTCTTATTTACAATTACCAGAGAATTTAGCTTGAGAAGGAAATCTCTATGGAAGATACAGCCAGGGTAGCCAGAGTTGCCAAACCAGGCGAGATATTACGACCCAAGAAGAAACTGGTTCGCTATCTAGCGGCTTACCTTTTTTCACTGCCCTATATCATTTTAATGTTGGCGTTTGGGGTTGGCCCGGCCATTTATGCCCTTATAATCAGTTTTACCAGTTACAAGGACGGCCAACCCCAGTATTTTGGGGCTGGTTTGAGCAACTATTCCAAAGCGGTAGGTGATTTTCGGTTCGGTTCGGCAGTCGGAAATATTGCCCAGTTCCTGATTATCTCGGTACCTCTGGGTATCGCTGGAGTTCTTGCCATCGCCCTCTTGCTGCACGCTCGTCAGGGCTGGTACACCGATTTCTTGCGGACCTTATATTTTGTGCCGGGGGCAGTCGCCGGGCCAACTGCAATTTTACTGGCAATTTTTATGTTCGACCCCCGGCTAAGCCCTTTTGCCCCGATCTTAAAATCTTTGGGTTTCCAGACTATAGGGGATGTGGCAAGGATTCAGAATTTGCCGGTCATGATTACCCTGATTGGATTTTTCGGCGGGGCAGGTGGTTGGATCGCTATCTTTTACGGAGCCCTGCAAAGCGTTTCGAAAGAATTGTTGGAAGCAGCCCTGATTGATGGTTGTTCGGCTTTCCAGTCGGCTATCCGAATCAAACTGCCTTTGATTTCACGTTATATCATTTTCATGTTCATTTTAACCTTTGCCGGTAATATCCAGTTGTTCGCCGAGCCGTTGATTCTTAACAATATGGTGGTCGGGAGTACCGTTGCGGGGCCGACCTATTCGCCCAATATGTTAAGTTACTTCCTGGCTTTCAGTGAAGGCAACTTTGGGACGGCGGCCGTTATTTCCTTGTTAATGGTAAGTGTAGGGCTGCTGGGAGCTTTTATTATTATTTATGGTACAAAGTTTTATCAAACCGACGCTACCTCGGCCTCATAACCGGTCAGGAAGGAATAAGAAAGATGAACATTACACAAAAATCAGGACTGGGTTACTGGTGGAAGGGGCAGCAGGGCCAACGGCGGCGGAGCGGACTCAGCCTGGGCGGCGCAATCGTCCGCTTTATCGTCTTACTGTTGTTTGCTCTCTTTTTTGGATTGCCCTTGCTCTGGTTACTATTAGCTCCTACCAAAAATGAAGACCAGTTATACAACCTGGGTTCTATATCTTTCGGTTCCTGGGGTCGGATCGGAGAAGCCTGGAACCATTTGTTAGGCTACAATAACGCCGCTATCATAAGCTGGATTACCAACTCGATCTTTTATACCCTCTGTTCTCTGGTTCTCAGCGTGATAGTAGTGGTGCCGGTCGGCTACGTGGTCGCCACCATGCGGTTTCCAGGCCGGGGCCTTCTACTCACCCTGACCCTGATAACCATGATTGTGCCATCCTCGGCCCTGGTGCTGCCGCTCTTTTTGGAGTTAAGCCTGGTTGGATTGGTGGATACACCCTGGGCCGTAATTTTACCGGCGGCTTTTTTCCCCTTTGGGGTCTATTTAGCCTTTATCTACTATGCGACCAGTTTACCCACCGATTTATTGTCGGCGGCCAGGGTAGACGGTTGTAACGAATGGCAGTTGTTCCGCCAGATCGCTCTACCGCTGGCCCTCCCGCTGCTGGGACTACTCGCCTTCTTAAGCTTTAATGCCAACTGGAACAACTTCTTCCTGCCTTTTGTTATGCTCAACCAGGACAGCCTGTATAACTTACCGGTTGGCCTGGCGACCCTGGCTGCGAATACCCCGGCCTTGCATCCCGCCTTTGCGCAGGTCAGTTCGCCAATGATAAAAGGGGACCTGGCCCTGGTTGGTTTGATAATGTCAGTGCCGGTGGCGATAGTCTTTATTTTCTCCCAGCGGTTTATTGTCAGCGGTTCATTAGCAGGCAGTGTTAAGGAATAAATAATAAAGGAGGGGAAATGTTGTCCGGCACTTACCACAAACTCTACAGCGGTAACGCTTTCGGTCATGAATGGTAATATTACCTTGCTTTTTCAGTCCATTTTCGGGACAATGCTGGTAAGAGCAGAATTGCTCCCCAGCGTTCATCGGTATTGGTTCTTTGATCATAATAACCAAATTTTGCCAGATGAACGCTTTTATTTCAACTTCCTCGGTTTTTCATCATTTAATGGGGTGCTACCGCAGCAGATGATAGTAGAAAATACTGCCTAATTATCTTTCTCCAAATGTACAACCCATAAAGTCAAAGCGTGCTAGCAGATTGTCGGAAAAGACTTCCCCAAAGTTGGTTAGACCGACAAATATAGGCGCTTTTACAAAGTCCCACTGAGCAAAGCATAAATAAAGCGAGAAAAGTACAGGGGAGATTGTGAAAACCAGCAGGCCAATCAGTTGGGGAGTGATAAAAAGATAGCCCCACAAATTTTCTTTGGCCTGGTTAGAAAAACGCCTGCCATCCTTATTGGTACTGGTGGCTACTGACAGCTTTTTTTTCAACCATGAAAATCACCATCCATTTTCCTATGTTTAAACCCCACTAGCCCACTATTGGGTATAATAAATTGGTTTACCGTTACAGGCTTGATTTGTCCTAAATATTCGAGTTGTAAATCCCTACCTTTGAATAAATTACGGCCCAGAGTAATTTAGGAAATTGATTTACATTACAAAATAGTATTGATGTTTAATGAAACCAAACTATACGGTCGCATACTTTTAACTCCACATTACTTCAAAAAGGTTATTCTTGCCGCTGGTGGTACTCAGCCGAAACGAACTTTTCCCGGTAACGCTTGGCCTGTATGCCTGGCAGGGCAGGCACTACTTGACAATCCAGATATTGTTAGCCTGGTGATTACAGGCTCACTGGTAGCCAGCCTTCCACTCAGCATCCTATTCTTTTATTACAAAGTTACTGGCGGCGCAGGGGCCGCCAGTGGTGCTGTCAATTGATAGATAATTTATGTTCACTGGGTATTGCCTGGGGTGGAACAAGTCTTATTTGGCAGTAGCCCCTACCGCTTCTTTGGGACTTTTTTGAATTTTTGGTGTGCTATACTTAATCTATGTCTACTCAAATTTTAGCTACTAAACTGTATATCCCTTCGCCTCGGCTTAAAGTGGTTCACCGTCCCCACCTGGTCGAGCGGCTCAACGAGGGTTTGCTCCACAACCGCAAGCTGACCCTCATCGCGGCCCCCGCTGGCTTTGGCAAAACCACCCTCATTAGCGCCTGGGTTGCCGATTGCGACCGAAAAGCTGCCTGGCTGTCGTTGGACGAAAGTGATAGCGACCCTACCCGCTTTCTGACTTACCTGATGTCTGCTCTACAGAAGATTGCGCCCAATATCGGAGAAGGGGTGATGGGGGTGCTTCAATCCCCGCAGCCACCGCCAATTGAAGCGATTTTGACGGCTCTCCTCAATGAAATCGCCACTATCCCGGATAGTTTCATCCTTGTCCTGGACGACTACCACCTGATTGATGCCAAACCAGTTGACAATTGCCTCAGCTTTCTGCTAGATCACCTGCCTCCACACATGTATCTTGTGATTTCCACCCGTGAGGATCCACCGCTACCCCTGGCCCGGCTACGCGTTCGCGACCAGTTGACCGAGCTACGCGCCAGCGATTTGCGGTTTACGCCCGCCGAAGCAGCCGAATTTCTCAAGGGGGTGATGGGCCTGGACCTCTCAGGGGAAGATGTCACAGCCCTGGAAGCCCGTACCGAAGGCTGGATTGCCGGGTTGCAATTAGCCGCGCTTTCCATGCGGGGCCACCAGGATGTTCCAGGGTTCATCCGGGCTTTCGCCGGAGACCACCGCTACATCGTGGACTATCTGGTCGAAGAGGTTTTGCAGCGTCAGCCCGGACCTGTCCGCAGCTTCTTACTTCAGACCGCCATTCTCGACCGGTTGAATGGTCGGCTGTGCGATGCCGTCACCGGCCAGCAGGGAGGAAGCGGGAGGTTGGAGGCCCTGGAGCGAGGCAATTTCTTAATCGTGCCGCTGGATGATACTCGCCGCTGGTATCGCTATCACCATCTCTTTGGTGAAGTTCTCTATGCCCATTTGATGTCGGAGCAGCCTGAGCAGGTATTTACTCTGCACCGGCGTGCCAGCGAGTGGTACGAGCATAATGGTTCAGCGCCTGAAGCGATCCGCCATGCGCTGGCCGCCCACGATTTCGAGCGTGCGGCGGACCTGATCGAACTGGGACTGCCACCCATGCGCCGGAATAGACAAGC
>JAYSYV010000499.1:0-1777 GCA_043727245.1 Chloroflexota bacterium
GTACCTTTGACATACCAGATATGGCTGACCGGAGCGGCAAGTTGAATATGCCCCATCCGTTCGCGCCGCACCTTGGAGCGAGCCACTTCAACACCACACTTATCACAAATAACGCCTTTATAACGGACGCGCTTGTACTTACCGCAGTAACACTCCCAGTCTTTGGTAGGGCCAAATATCCGTTCGCAAAACAGACCATCGCGCTCCGGTTTGAGAGTACGATAGTTGATTGTTTCCGGTTTGGTCACTTCCCCATGGGACCAGGAACGAATTTGCTCCGGCGAAGCCAGGCTAATCCGAATGGCGTTAAAGTTATTAACTTCAAGCATCTATTGTTATCCCCCGTTTGAATAATTATATGAGGGTGGCCCTGTCGTCTTTGCCAGGGGCCGCATCTTCTATCACTGGTAATTAGAAAAAGATAATTTCTGTTTGGGTATTACCCATTTCCCATAAGTCAGCGATATACAGGAAGCGAACCGGCTTCCTGTATATCCTGTAAGCAGTCTAGCCCGCGTTTAACGGTCGTCGCCCTGGTTCTCGAAACCGGAAAGGTTGATACCATCCAGTTCGCTGAGATAGTCGCCGCCGGTGTCTTCTCCAAATTCAATCGGGGCTTCTTCCTCGTTAAGGACTTCAATGTTCAGGCCCAGGCTTTGCAGCTCTTTGACCAACACCTTGAAGGATTCCGGCACACCGGCTTCGTTGATGTTCTCGCCCTTGACAATTGCCTCGTAGGTCTTGACCCGACCGATGACATCATCGGATTTAACGGTAATCATTTCCTGGAGGATGTGAGCAGCACCATACGCTTCCAGGGCCCAGACTTCCATCTCACCGAAACGCTGGCCGCCAAACTGAGCTTTACCACCCAGCGGTTGCTGCGTAACCAGAGAGTAAGGTCCGGTCGAGCGGGCGTGAATCTTGTCTTCCACAAGGTGGGCCAGTTTCAAGAAGTAAATCACCCCGACCATTACCGGCTGGTCGAATTGCTCACCGGTACGACCATCGAACAACTGGATTTTACCGTCTTCAGGCAGCCCGGCTTCTTTCAGCATGTCGGTGATTTCGCTCTCACGAGCGCCATCGAAGACTGGTGTCGCAATCTTAATACCCAGGCGGGTAGCAGCCCAACCCAGATGGGTTTCGAGCAACTGGCCCAGGTTCATACGCGAAGGCACACCGATAGGGTTCAAAACAATCTGAATCGGGCGACCATCCGGCAAGAACGGCATATCTTCCAGCGGCAATACGCGGCTGATTACACCCTTGTTACCGTGGCGACCGGCCATTTTGTCTCCGGCGCTGATTTTGCGCTTCTGAGCCAGCGAAACCCGGACCATCTGGTTGACCCCGGCTGGTAACTCGTCGTTATTCTCACGGCTGAAGATTTTGACATTGATAACCTTGCCCCGGACCCCGTTGGGGACTCGCAGCGAAGTATCTTTGACCTCACGCGCTTTCTCACCGAAGATAGCCCGCAACAGGCGTTCTTCCGCCGTCAGTTCGGTTTCGCCTTTAGGCGTAATCTTACCAACCAGGATGTCGTTCGGCTGGACCTCGGCCCCGACATAGATAATGCCGCGCTCGTCCAAATCCCGCAGACTTTCTTCACCGACGTTTGGAATATCACGGGTAATTTCCTCTGGTCCCAGCTTGGTATCGCGGGCTTCGGTTTCGTACTTCTCGATGTGGATACTGGTGAAAATATCCTCCCGGACCAGTTCTTCACTGACCAGGATAGCATCTTCAAAGTTGCCACCTTCCCAGGGCATAA
>JAYSYV010000500.1:0-1775 GCA_043727245.1 Chloroflexota bacterium
ATGCCTAATCCCGTAAAATCCCGTAACATTGGTATCAGGGCTACCTGGGCCGGGATGACCAATAGCCCGATGACCATTGCAAATAAAAACCTCCTTCCCGGAAATTTCATCCAGGCGAAAGCATAAGACGCAAAGGCGGCTATCAATATCGGGATGATTGTGGCCGGAATAGCAACGGTAAGCGAACTGATAAAGGCGTTCAACATATTCTCGCCTTTGTCAGTGGTGACGTTACCGTTAGCATCCGTAAAGGTATATTGCTGCCCTATAAGCACGTTATCATAGTTGGTCAGGGTAAAATTCGACCGGGTAAGCCATTGCTGGTTAGAAACATCAACTATCCTGGCCCGCCGGTTGGACCATTTGAGCTGTCGTCCATCCGGTAACTTAATCCCCTTTACCAGTTGGTCATCGCTGAAGGTTTGACCTTCGACCTGGACAGGTTGGGTCAAGTCCAACCCGGTTGTCAATTGAATTTTACTGGTGCTGACATATTCCTGATGCGGAATGACGTTCCACCAGCCGTTCGATACAACATCTGTCCTTGCCCGGAAACTTGAAACCAGTAAACCAAGGGTAGGGATAGTCCATAGAAACACGATGAAAAGCAGGACTCCGTTTACCAGGATGCCGTTGATTAGTTTGCTGCGCCGGGTCCCGGCGGTGCGACCTTGTACGAGTGCCATTAGAATGCCTCCTGCTTGCTGAATTGGCGAAGGTTATAAATCAACACCGGGGAAACGGCAATAAACAACACTATTGCGATAGCCGAACCATAGCCATAGTTACTGTTGGTGAAGAACTGCCGGTAAAACTCGGTTCCCACTACGGAAGTGCCGTACTGGCCGCCGGTCATCAGGTAAACCACATCGAAGATTTTGAGAGTACCGATGGCCGTAGTTGTGGTGACGGTGATAATAGTACCCTGGATGTAGGGAATGGTGATGGCGAAAAAAGACTGGACTTCGGTCGCTCCATCTACGCGGGCGGCTTCAATCAGGTCGCCCGGCACGCCTTTGATGGCGGCTGAAAAAAGGACCATCGCGAACCCAGTCCCCGCCCAGAGTTGGACGATAATCAGAAACAGGTTGTTCCAGGGCTGTAGAGTTAACCAGGATTGAGGTTCTATGCCAAAAGCCTGCAGGATCGCATTCTGGATACCAATCTGAGGTTGGCCGGCCGGAGCGGCAGCATAGATGAACCGCCAGATTACGCTAGCCCCGACCAGGGAGATTGCCATGGGCATAAATATCAGGGCTTTGGCAATCGTTTCAAATTTGGAGCGGTCGGCCAGCACCGCAATCAAAAGGCCGATGATGACAATTAAGCCCGTACCTACAAACAACCAGATGAGGTTATTGCGAAAGGATTCGAGCATACCCCTATCGGTAAAAGTAGCGATGTAATTGTCAAAGCCAACAAAGCTGCTCGTATCATTATTAAAGAAGCTCTGGTAGAGAGTTCGCAAGGTCGGTAAAGTCAGTACCCAGATCAGCAAAGCCATACCCGGCCCGACAAAGAGGAACGGTAAGAGGCGGTTCCGCCATTTATTGGGTAAAGACTCTATCAGAGCATTAACCGTAAAATAGAGAGCGCCTACACCCCCGACACCCCAGACAATAGCAACGACGGCATTAAAAGGATTGGCTCCCCTGCTTTCTCGCAGGTAGATGAAGCCCAGAAAAAGCAACCCCAGGACGATGACCAGGCCGACAAGGGCAATAAAAAACTTGCCTGGGTCCATGGCACCAGACGTATCTCTTGAAACCGGCCTG
>JAYSYV010000501.1:0-5623 GCA_043727245.1 Chloroflexota bacterium
CGTTCCATAGCGGCGCGAGTGTAGGTATAATCGGACGGAAAAGGAGCGCACTCGTCAAAGGCCATGATAATATCGGCCCCTAGTTGTTGCTCGGTCCGCATCACGCTTTCCGGGGTAAAGCGGTGGGTGCTGCCGTCAAGGTGAGAACGGAAGGTCACGCCTTCCTCGTCAATTTTGCGTAACGGCCCCAGGCTAAAGACCTGGAAGCCGCCACTATCGGTCAGGATAGGCCGGGGCCAACTCATAAAGCGGTGCAGCCCGCCCATTTCGGCTATCAGTTCGGCCCCAGGCCGCAGGTAGAGGTGGTAGGTATTGGACAGGATAATCTGAGCGTCCATATCCAGCAGTTCGTCCCGGCTGAGAGTCTTGACGGTAGCCTGAGTGCCGACCGGCATAAAGGTTGGGGTTTCGATAACCCCATGAGGAGTTTGCAAAATACCAGCGCGGGCCTCGCTCTGAGCCGATTTTTTTACCAGGGTGTATTCAAAACTCATAAATATTTTTCTAGTTTCGTTCTCTTTACAGAATGAAAGGAGGCCGAAATGCCTCCTCTTTCAGTAATGTGTAATATAATTCTTGGCAGATGTCGTTTTCAAGGAGTGTAAGCTAGAATTATACCAGTCGTGCGGTTAATAATTTCTTTATCCCAAGATTCATAACTCGCGCCGGTCTTCTCGAATAGCCTCTACTGAACTAATATTAAGAGGCCAGTTTAGTCCGGTTTTTTCAGCTAAATCTTTCGATTCTGCTAACCAAGCCTGATTCTGAGCAGTTTCTTCGGGGCTTGGTCGCCAGGTGGGATCAAAATCATTGATTTTCAGAAATTTTGCACCCAGTTTCTTTTGAGCAACAGACTCAGTGGTTACTTCCTGCTTAATAGACTGTGCCAATATTTCTAGTAGAGAAAGCCGTTCTACTAAAGGACGTTGTCGTAATTCGGCTATTAAATCTTCATATTTTGCATTGTTCCACCTATAATTTCAGAGCTACTACCACAATCAGGGTACTATCAAGGTGATAGACTCCATCTTTCAAGTAAGGCTCCAGCTCGGTTGCCACCTCTTTTTTCAACCGCTCCTGCACTTCGACAGGCTGTTTTGCCAGGGCGACTGCTGTAATCCCAGCGGCATCCAGGAATTGCTGCCAGTAACCGGCTGGCTTGCTTGCCGTAAACTCAACTACAACTTCTTCGGCGGCGGCCTGACTGAACCCGGCTGCGCTCACCAGTTTTTTAAGGACGGCAGGCTGCCCGAAGCGAAACATAGAAGGCCGTTCGACTTTAGGCGGCGGGAAAGTCCGGGCCAGGGTAGTGAGGGCCACCTGGATAAAAGGCGATTTATGCGCTTCTCCCCAGACCGCCGCGACCAGCTTTCCGCCCGGTTTTAAGACCCGGTACATTTCGGCCAGGGCTTTTTCGGGCGAGGGGAAGTGCATCAGGCCCATTGAACAGAAGATTTTATCAACAGAACTGTCCGGCAAAGTCAGGTTCTCGGCATCCTGGACCTTGAACGTTAGCTGCCCCAGACCCTCACTGGCGGCTTTCTGACGGGCCACTTCCAGCGATTGTTCGGCGATGTCCACGCCTACCACCTGCCCGGTCGGGCCAACTGCCCTGGCCGCGATACGCGCCACCATGCCCGGCCCAGTCGCCACGTCCAACACCCTTTCGCCCGGCTGCAAAGTCGCCAGGTCCAGCATACGGGTGATAGCCGGACCGAAATTCAGAGTGGCTTCCTCGTAGCGGTCAGCCACAAAGTTGAAGCCGGAACGTTCCTGCTCTTTAAAGCGGGCCGGGTCAAAAGAAGTTTTGGCCGGAATATTATTTTCGTTAATCATCTTTAACCTCTTCGTAAAACGCCATTGTTATTCGTAGCGGTCGCGTTTGTATTCGTTCAGGTAGGGTAGGCACACCTCGCACAACACAATATCGCCTTTAACCCGCGTATTGCCCCGGCGGGTGTGAGTTACAAACGAGAAATTGTAGCGTTTGAGGTGGATTGAGCAATAAAGTTGTTCGCAGTGGCCGCAGGTGACATACATGCCGTTGGGACATTCCGGTTGGGCGCACAAGCCGATAGCATTGCGTTCCTGGCCGATAACCTGGCGTTCTTCCTCCCAGCGGCGGCGGTCGGAAACAGCCCGGTCGCGCTTGTACATGGATAAACAGGAAATTGACTTGCAACAGGCTTTGTCAAAGTGACCATGCTGTATACAAAAATGTTTGCCGCAATAAGCGCATTGTTCAACTACCGGTTCGCGGCAAAGATATGGCACAGGTGACTTTTCGCAGCGCAATCCCATCGGAAAAACTCCTTACTCGAATGTTACACGCGCCAACCGCTGGCGCAGCAAATGGTCGGCCAGCACTAAAGCCATCATAGCCTCGGCTACCGGCACTAACCGGACTATAATAGTCGGGTCGTGGCGACCCTTGACCTCAATTTTGGTCGCTTCGCCGCTGGTATTGATTGTATCTTGTTCACGGGCAATGCTGGAAGTCGGCTTGACCGCCAACCGCACCACGATGGCCTCGCCGGTGCTGATGCCACCCAGGATACCGCCCGCTTTGTTTTCGAGGGTCCCGACTTTGCCGTCCTTGTTTACAAAAGGGTCGTTGGACTGAGAACCTTGCATCCGGGCCATCGCAAAGCCCGAACCAAATTCGATGCCCTTGGTAGCGCCAATCGAAATCATGGCTTTGGCGATGTCAGCGTCCAGCTTATCAAAGACCGGCTCGCCCAGGCCAGGCGGAACGCCAATCGCCAGGATTTCGGCAATACCGCCCAGCGAGTCGTTTTCCTCTTTGGCCTTCAGGACTGCGGCCACCATCAGTGGCGCAACCTCCGGGTCGGGACAGCGCACAATGTTGCGGTTGATTTCGTCAAAGTCTATATTTCGGGAAATCAGCCCAGCAAGTTCAGCCGTATAGCCGACAATTCTAACCCCTTCGCGGGCCAGCAGTTTACGGGCAATTGCCCCGGCTGCCACTCGTCCGACTGTTTCACGGGCGCTGGAACGGCCGCCGCCTCGGTGGTCGCGCACGCCGTATTTAGCCAGGTAGCTGTAGTCGGCGTGACCGGGCCGGAACTTGTCTTTAATATCCTCGTATTTCGAGCTATCCTGGTCCTGGTTCCAGACTAGCATCGAAATGGGCGTACCCATAGTCAGGCCGTTGAACACCCCCGAAAGAATCTGAACTTTGTCACTTTCGTTGCGGGGCGAAGTCACTGCGCTCTGCCCGACCCGCCGCTTATCCAGGTCGGCCTGAATATCGGCCTCGGAAAGTTCCAGGCCAGCCGGACAGCCGTCCAGGACTACTCCTACCGCCGGGCCGTGTGACTCGCCCCAACTGGTTATCGAAAAAACTTTACCAAAACTACTTGCCATCAGCCCACTCCTCTATCTTTCCTTTTCCAGGTTAACTGTTCTAAGTTTTAGCGAAACCTGGTTGTGCCAGGAAAATCTTTTCAAACCCCTATTACTTCGTAAATGAGTTAGCGGTCAGCCGGGTCTGTTTAGGGCTTTTCTTATCCCACTCGCTGGCAAGGAACTCATTACTAACCTGGCGGTAGACCGCGACGGTATCCAGGGCTACTCGCCGCCAGTTAAACACATCCTTAACCGTGAGGTAGGCATTTTCAGCGCGAGCTTTGGCCCAATCATAGTTTTGCAAAGTGTGTAAAATACCCCAGCTAAGTGATAACGGGTTATTGGGATAAACCATTATGCCGGTCTGGTGATTGGTGACAACTTCGGTCAGGCCGCCCGTATCAGCCACCACCACCGGCACTTTGGCCGCCATCGCTTCGAGGGCCACAATCCCAAAAGGTTCATAGAGTGACGGGAAAACCGCCACGTCCGCGACCTTATATAATTTATCACGCTCTTCATCTGTAATAAAGCCGGTAAAGTAAAATCGTTCCGCCAGACCTTTATCTTTTGCCAGTTGGCGAAATTCTTGCAACTGCGGCCCCATTCCGGCGACCACGAATTTACATTTTCGCCAGCTTTCAAGGACCGATGGAACGCTGTCTATCAGCACTCTTACGCCTTTTTCTTCGACCACCCGACCCACGAAAAAGATAATTTTTTCGTCAGGAGCGGCGTACCGGGCGCGAAATTCGGTCAGGTCTACGTCATCCAAAGCATCAAAGCGGGTCGTATTGACCCCGTTAGAAACAATATCAATCTTGTCCAGGGGCGTTTCAAAGTACTCGCGCACCTCGCTGGACATGTACTGGCTGCAACAAATCACACGCCAGGCTTCGTAAGTGAGCCACCATTCCACATTGTTGATGGCTCGTGGCAGTTCTCCGGGCAAATGTCCACGTCCCCGACCGCGTTCGGTGGCGTGAATAGTCGCTACCATCGGCAGACAAAATTCTTGCTTGAGCTGGACTCCGGCGAAGGCTACCAGCCAGTCGTGGACTTGGATAAGTTCAAAAGGCCCGTTGCGGGTAATTATTTCAGCGGCTTTTTCTTGCAGCTTCAAATTGGTCTGCCAGGCCATCGAAAAGAAATCGTCGGGGTCAACTTCAGCCGGGTCTACCCGGTACACTTTGGTGCAAACCAGGCTGCCTTCTACCGGCTCCTCGCTGTAAGGTTCTCCACCCTTAATCCGGGGTGTCACCAGAAAAATTTCAACACCTGCCGCCGCCAGGGCGGGGACTAACTCGGTGACATGTTTACCCAGCCCGCCGACTTTGTGAGGAGGGTATTCCCATGCCAGCATTAAAACACGCATTACTTTTATAGCTCCTGAATCATGACAAAGCTAAGACTTTTAGCCGTACAGGAAATTCTAACTCAAAAACTTTTTTTAATAATTTCAAATCTATTACAATATGATTATATTAGCTCGCGTTTGGTGATTGTAGCCATTTGCCCACCAGATTATATTCGAGGGATTTCACTCGGTGAAACCCAAACCCTTCGTAAAGAGCCTGAGATTTGGTGTTATTTAGTTGAGTACTGAGCGTAACCCGCCGCGCCCCTCGCCGCTCCATCAGGGCAATGGCATAGCCCAGTTGATAAGCTCCAATCCGCTGGCCCTGCAAGCCGGGTATAACGGCCAACCGGTCCAGGTGCGCCCACCGCTCGTAAAGCGTAAAGCCAAAATAGCCGACCGGCTGCCGCTCGCCTTGCGGTCCGTACTGGTAAGCCAGATAGATATTTACGCCTTCCTGGGCCTGGTAATAGTTTAACTCAGCCGAACTGTTCCACCACAGCCATGGAAAAGCAGTATTATCAACTGTCAGCAGGTCTTTTACCTGGGACGGGCTATGCAGGTAAGCTTGCAGGGAAACCGGCGGATTCCGGGGCAGCGGCACAATCTGCATGGTCGGTTTTTCGTAATAGACGATGCGCTCCAGTTCCTGAAAACCGGACTCGGCATAGGCCTCCTGGTGGTCGGTATGTTCATCGTGGCCCAGAATAACCAGCTTATAATTACGGCTGGCAAATTCGGCCAGTAATCCCTGCACCAGATGGCTGCGCTGGTAGCGGGTGCGCGTTTCGGTAATCTGGCCGATTTCAGGTCGCCGCCGCCAGTTATCCCCCACGATATAGTCCGAGTGACCGCTTACTCGCAGCGAAAGCCCGGCGAACTCCTCGATATGTTCCC
>JAYSYV010000502.1:0-1773 GCA_043727245.1 Chloroflexota bacterium
GCCGAAGTAGCAACCTATTTGCGCCAGCGCTATTTCCAGAACGGCAACTTCCCGGTGGGCGACCTGACACCCGGTAACATCAAGGGGAGCGGCGCTAACGCCAATGAAGAAGCTTTCATGTATATAATTGGCGGGTCAATGCAAGCGAAAAATTTTAGCTTTAGCGAACAAACCGGTATCTTCCAGGTCATGCGTAATTTTGATATACACGAGGCTATTTCCAGGACAAAGCTACCAGTAACATTACTAACCAGTCGGGCTGACCGAGTTATCCGGCCGTCGGAAGCCCGTGAAGTACGGCAAGTTCTTTCCGATAATGGGCATGTCCATGACGAGTTGTTCCTACCTCAATGTGGACATTCGCCTATGGTAGAATGTCCTGAAGATTTTAATCCGGCTCTGGCAGGGTTCCTGGGCCGTTTTAACTATCAATCGGTGGTATATCCCAGTATCGGCAAGACAGTCGGTCACTTGGAAGAAAAAGATGCCCAAACCAGTGAGCACGGTTATGGTGTTAGCGGCAATACCCAGGTAGCTTTTGATAATAAAAGACCCTAAACTGTTACCTTATTCTGATTAATTTTGTTCCTGTGACCGGTATAGTATTTTTGGGCTAGCCCCCTATTAAGTGGTTAAAGTTGGGTTA
The DNA here is from genome assembly GCA_043727245.1 of Chloroflexota bacterium. GTDB lineage: Bacteria > Chloroflexota > Chloroflexia > Chloroheliales > Chloroheliaceae > 54-19. Next base: position 647 of record JAYSYV010000502.1, read on the forward strand.
TAATAGAGCTACTCAACTTCGGTTGAAGTTTCAAACAGCCTGGAAGTTGGCTATTTGATGGAGTTATTATTTAATACTCAAGTAGCCCGTAAGTAATTAAGTACTTTTATATTTGTTTTCTTCTTCTGCTTATCCTGGCGGTTGGAGATAAGAGGTATTGTGTGAATGTCGAAAAACTAGACTTTGGACCACTTCCAAATTCCGGTAATAATCCAAAATTGTCTGAATTTCTTAGTTTTGCACCGGTACTTCTGCGGGTCCAAAACCAGCGCGTCGTAACGGAACTGGCAGTTACTGCCACCGCCGACCTGATAGCGGAGCTTTCTTTTTGCAGCTTATTAATTTTTGACGAAAACATTAATAAATACTCCCTGACCGCCCATCACAATAATCACCTCCTCTCTCAGGAAGAAAATAGCCAATATTTTAGCCAGCTACCACAATGGCTATTACTTCCGCACGACCAACCGGAAATCTTCAAGGGGGAGAGCCTGGACCCTGAACTGAGCAATCTGCTGGGGGCGAAGGTAATTTACCTGATACCGGTACGGACTCCAACCCACAACTTTGGCTATTTCCTGGTCGGGTCCGGCCAGAATCTTACGGCGGAAGATTGGTCTTACTTGCGTTCTCTGTCGGAACTGACCGCGATTGCCCTGGATAACGCCACCCGCTTCGATGACCTCAAGGAAGCGGCTTACGAAATGGGGTTGGTCAACGAGATGGCCGGTTCTCTGGCGGCCAGCCTGAACGGCGAAGAACTTTTCAACAGTTTCATTTCCCGGCTGCATAATATTGTACCTATCGAAAGGGTGAACCTGGCCTTGTTGCCCCCGATAGGTGACACCTACAGCCTGCCTTTCTGCTGGGATGGCCCGCTAGGCCGGGCGCGGCGGACGTATCTGAAAAACCTCAGTCTGGCCGACAGCCCTTTTGAAGAAGCCCTTCAGCGCCAGGAAATTTTAACCGGCAATTGGAATACCCCCGGCACAGACTTTACCTTTGAAGAAATAAATATTTTCAGCCCGGCCTATGGCTCCCAGATGATTATTCCATTGGTGGCTAAAAGAAGGGTAGTAGGCGCGATTGCCCTGGGCGTTAAAGAAGCAGGCAGCTACCGGGAAGAT
>JAYSYV010000503.1:0-1770 GCA_043727245.1 Chloroflexota bacterium
GATATTCTTTTCAGTTTACTGGAAGTTTGTAACGCTTACGGCATTGACCTGGAAACAGCTTATGACCGCAAGCTGGCGAAAATCCGGCGCAAGCTGCCGGAATGGGAAGAAAAATACAGCGCCAACTTAAAAGAGATGAAAGCCAAGCTGGACTAACCAGGCTTAGAGCGAAAGCGAGCCGGTGGTCAGTTTACGCATATTAAGTTCGCCCAGGACGCGCTGGTTGCCGTGCGAGATGGTTAAAAGGATGGTCGTGCCGTGACCTACCTGCGAAAAAAGGTCGTAGGAAGCCCCAATCAGGCGGGCGCGTTCCCGCATATTTAAGAGGCCAAAACTTCCCCGCTCATCGTAGCGTTCCGAAACGCTCCGGCTATCGAAGCCTAGGCCATCGTCGCGAATCATTACAGTGGTCGCTTCTTTGGAATTTTCCAGTACAATCCAGACATTCTTGGGGTCGGCATGTTTGCGGATATTATTGACCGCTTCCTGGATGATGATAAAGACCGCCGCTTCCACGTTATAATCCAGGCGCAAGTAAGTATTCTTGTCCTCACCAAAGCCCGAAACTTCCAGGTGAATCTGCCAGGGATCGGTCTGCAATTTCTCAACGTAGGCTTCGAGCGTGGGAATAAGCCCCCTGGTTTCCAGCATTAAAGGCCGCAAACCGAACATCATAGTGCGAATATCTTTAGCCGCTGTCAAAGCGACTTTTTCAGCTTCGTCCAGCTTCTCCATTACCCGTTCCGGTTCATTTTGGAGCAGCTTTTTAATAAAGGCCAGGCGCATAGCGATACCGCTGATAACCTGGGCCGGGCCATCGTGCAAATCGCGCCCCAGGTCGCGCCGGACATCTTCTTCTTTAGCAATCAGGCGGTCGCGTTCCTCGCTCAGTTCGGAATAAAGCTGGGCGTTCTCAATGGCAATAGCCGCCTGGGCCGCCAGGGTCGTGAGCAGAGCCATGTCGTGGCTGTCGAAAGCCGCTTTACCCAGCTTATTCATCACTTCAATAACCCCGATCAGGTTATCGTGGGCAGTCAGGGGGGCGCACATCACGTTGCGGGTTTTAAAGCCGGTCGCGGCATCGACATTCGCATTAAAACGCGGGTCGTTAGTAACATCATTGACGATGACCGGCTCACCCAGGCGGGCCACATAGCCCCCGATACCGCTCCCGGCTGGTTGGCGAACTTCAGTCGAATTAATAGTTCCATTGGAACCCGGCACCTGGTAGACCAGTTCGTCGGTCTGGTGGTCCAGCAGCATAAGGGTACAAGCTCCCGAACGCAAAAGCTGGCTGGTTGTGGTCATAATCTGTTGGAGCAAATCGGACAGGTTGCGGTTAGAGGTAATCGCCGTGGCAATTTCATTTAAGAGGACCAAGTCTTCCAACCGGCGCGACACATTGGTCAAAGAACGTAAACTGTACCAGGCATTACTGATGGCCCGGCTAAAACTCGATAAAGCAGACAGTTCATCGGCACTAAGACCCAGGCCATCGGTAGTGTTTGCTTGTGTTTCGGTGGGCGGTAATAATAAAAGAATAAAGCCGTTAGCCAGGTTAGTATTAGGATTGTGCATCGGCAAAACCAGCACCCGCCGAACGCCCTGCTGAGTCTGCAAGGACTTAATAGTCGGACCTTTGGGCAGCCAGAGGGTTAGAGGGCTTTCTTCGCGAGAATGATTGGAAGTCTGGATGTCGCGGTTGTAGATGGCTTTAGCGCGGGCCGCTTCGAGGGCAAAGAACTGGCGCAAAAATTGGATTTCGTTACC
>JAYSYV010000504.1:0-1768 GCA_043727245.1 Chloroflexota bacterium
CGTTTGTTCAAGAATGAACTGCTTCCGGCCCTGAACGAGGTCGGAGTTCACCTTTGTAACTATGATGAGCTGAACGAGAGCCACAAGCAGCAGCTCCGCCTTTATTTCGAGCAGGAAGTTTACCCGGTCCTGACACCGCTGGCGTTCGACCCCGGCCATCCATTTCCGCACATCTCGAACCTCAGCTTAAACCTGGCGGTAGTCATTCGCGGGCCGAAAGGCGAACACTTTGCCAGGGTCAAGATACCTGGCATTTTACCCCGGCTGGTCCCGGTTGATTGGGAAACTCCCTCCGGGGCTGATGGAGTTCCGGCCACCCGGCAACGAGGCTTCGTCTGGATGGAGCAACTGGTGGCGGCCAATCTTGAAATGCTTTTCCCAGGGGTAAAAGTTCTTAAAAGCTATCCATTCCGGGTTATTCGCGATGCCGACCTGGAAATCCGGGAGGACGAAGCGGGCGACCTCTTGCAGGCAATTCAAGCCAGTTTGAGCCGCCAGCGCTTTGGCGACGTGGTTTTTCTCTCGGTGGAAAAAGGCATGCCGGAAAATATCCGAGCGCTCTTGATGGCGAACCTGGAAATTGACCTTGAAGACATTTACCCGGTGGATGGCCCCATGGGCCTTTCGGACCTGATGCAACTGTACGACCTGGATGCGCCCCGGCTTAAAGACCCGCCGTTCCGGCCTCGCACTCTCAATTTACTCCAAAACACCAGCAGTATTTTCCGGGTACTTAAAACCCAGGATATAGTTTTGCACCACCCTTTTGACTCTTTTAGTACAGTGGTAGATTTTATCCAGGCTGCCGCGACTGACCCGGAAGTGCTGGCAATTAAACAAACCATTTACCGGGTGGGTAGCAATTCACCCATCGTGGAAGCCCTGGCGCGGGCTGCCACCAACGGCAAACAGGTTTCGGTGCTGGTTGAACTCAAGGCCCGTTTTGACGAAGAAAACAATATTGAGTGGGCCAGAGCGCTTGAAAAAGCGGGCGCTCACGTGGTCTACGGCAAAATCGAACTCAAGACCCACTGCAAAATCGCCCTGGTGGTTCGCAAGGAGCCGGAAGGTATCCGGCGGTACGTCCACCTGGGGACAGGCAATTACAATGTCAAAACGGCCCAGCTTTACACCGATATTGGCCTGTTGACCAGCAAGCCGGAATTTGGGGCCGATGCCACCACCCTTTTTAACAGCCTGACCGGCTATTCTTTACAGGCCAACTACAGCAAATTATTGGTGTCGCCCGGTGGCATACGACCGGCCCTGATGGTAAAGATCGAACGGGAAATCAAGCATGCTAAAGAAGGGCGCGAAGGCCGCCTGATATTTAAGATGAATGCCCTGGTGGATTTCGATTGTATTGATGCCCTGTACCGGGCCTCCCAGGCGGGTGTTAAAATAGATTTAATCGTGCGCGGTATGTGCAGCCTTGTACCGGGTGTGCCGGGACTTAGCGAAAATATCCGGGTCAACAGCATTGTGGGACGGTTCCTTGAACACAGCCGGATTTACTATTTCCACAACGGTGGCGAGCCAAACGCCGAGGTTTACCTGGGCAGTGCCGATATTATGCAGCGCAATCTTGACCGGCGGGTCGAAACTCTTTTCCCGCTGGAAGACCCTTATATAAAACACTACGTGATAAATACGATACTTCCGACCTACTTAAAGGATAACGTCAAAGCGCATATGCTGCGGGCGGATGGCTTTTACAAAAAACTAACGCCTGAACCGGGCCAGGTGTCTTTCAATGCCCAGGAATATC